>JAGQIY010000716.1 GCA_020430865.1 Myxococcales bacterium | reverse complement strand
GGCACGTAGAGCAGCTCTCCGGACTCCGCGACCGCTCCGGGCGCCTGCTGTTCGCCGACGGCGTGAGCGACGAGCAAGCGCTCGCTGGACACAACGTCTACCTGACCATCGACCAGGGAATTCAGTTCGTGGCTGAGCGCGAGCTGGCGTCCGCGGCTCGCCTGCATGAGGCCGTGGGCGCGAGCGTGATCGTGGTGGAGCCGGATACTGGCGCCATCCTCGCGATGGCGAGCTGGCCCGGCTACAACCCCAACGACTACCGCGAGAGCGATCCCGAGCAGCGGCGCGATCGCAGCTTGAGCGATCGCTTCGAGCCGGGCTCCAGCATGAAGATCTTCACGCTGGCAGCGGGCATGGGATCGGGGGCGATCCAGCCCACACAGAAGCTGTACTGTGAGAAGGGCCTGATGGCGGTGGACAACGTCACCATCCGGGACACACACCCCTCCGAGTGGCTCACCATCAGCGAGGTGCTCGCCTACTCGTCGAACATCTGCTCGGCCAAGATTGGCCTCTCGATGGGCGGCAACAAGCTCTACGACTACCTGCGTCGCTTCGGCTTCGGTCAGCCCACGGACGTACCCTTGCCCGGTGAGTCCGGCGGAACCCTGCGACCCCGGGGCCGCCCTTGGGTGCAGGTCGAGACCGCGGCCGCCTCCTTCGGTCAGGGCATCAGCGTCACCAACCTGCAGATGGCGATGGCCACCGCGGCGATCGCCAACGGCGGGAACCTGATGGAACCCATGTTGATTAGCCGCGTGGAAACGGCGAGCGGTGAGCTGGTGCGCGAAGGCGCGCCGAAGGTGCGACGTCGCGTGGTGCCAGCGCGCATCGCGCACCTGGTGGCCGAGATGATGATCGGGGTGACCGAGGGCGACGCGACCGGCACGGAGGCCGCGATCGATGGCTTCGAGGTGGCGGGCAAGACGGCCACCGCCCAGAAGACGGATCCGGCGACCGGGCGCTACTCGCTCGACAAGTACGTTGCCTCGTTCGTCGGCTTCGTGCCGGCGAAGAACCCGAAGATCGCCATCGCGGTCATGGTGGACGAGCCGATGCTCGACCACGCTGGCGGCTCCGTCGCGGCGCCGGTGTTCCGGCGCGTCGCCCAGAGCGCCCTGAAATACAAGGGGCTCACGCCGAAGGGCACCAAGCGCGCCGACGTGACCAAGCTGGGGGCGGAGCCAGACCCGGCGCAGGCCGCCATCGAGGCCCTGCGCCAGCGTCAGGGCCTCAAGCCTCCGGTGCAAGAGGTCGTCAAGACTGGTTCCCCGGGGAGAGGCCAGGTGAAGGTCCCGGACATGACCGGCTGGCCCATGCGCGAGGCCGTACAGAAGCTCGGCGAGCTCGGCGTGAAGGGCAAGGTCCAGGGCAGCGGGCTCGTGGCTCGCCAGGAGCCCCCTCCCGGCTCCGTGGTGGACAAGGGCTCGGAGCTGGTGCTGGTCTTCGAACCGGCCTCCTGAGCCATGTCCAAGGCACCTCCCCCCGAAGAACCGACCCTGGGCGAGCTGTTCGAGGCGCTCGGGGAGAACGGTCTGCGGCTCTCTGGCGACGCCGGGTTGCGCGTGAGCGGCATCACGCAGGACTCGCGCCGGGTGGCGCCGGGTGATCTGTTCGTGGCTCGCGTCGGTGGGAGGTCCAACGGACTCGACTACGTCGAGGCGGCGCAAGCAGCGGGCGCGGTGGCGATCCTCACGGATGCGCCAGGGGAGCTGCGCCTCGGCCTGCCGGTGCTCCAGGTGGCCCACGCACGACTTGCCATGGGGCGCTGCGCCGAGCGCATCTTCGGGTCACCGAGCCGCCAGCTGAGCGTGATCGGTATCACGGGCACCAACGGCAAGACGACTTCTGCGTGGCTGTGTCAGCGGGCGCTGGAGGCGGCCGGGGTTCCCACCGCGCGCCTCGGCACGCTGGGATTCGACTTCGGGGAGCTCAGCGTCGACTCGCCGTTGACCACCCCGGAGGCGGACGTGATCTCTGGCTACTTGGCCCAAGCCGTCGCCGGCCACGCCAGAGCCTTCGTGATGGAGGTGTCGAGTCACGCGCTGGATCAGCGTCGAGCCGACGCAATCCATTTCCGCGTGGCTGTGTTCACCAACCTCACCCAGGATCACCTCGATTACCACGCTACCTTCGAGGACTACGCCGAGGCGAAGGGACGGCTCTTCCTCGAACTCGAACCAGAGGTGAGCGTGATCCACATCGGGGATTCGTTCGGCCAGCGGCTCGCCGAGCGCGCCGAGGCGATCGGGCGGCGGGTGATCCGGGTCGGCAGAGAGCAGGGGGACGTCACGCTCGCGGGGCTGGAGCTCGGCGACTTCGGCATGCGCGGCGTGTTGCGCCTGGACCTGCCGCAGGAGCGGCGCTCGGTGCCGTTCGAGAGTCGCCTGGTCGGTGAGCACAACGTGGAGAACCTGCTGTGTTGCGTCGGGATCGGCTTGGCGCTTCGGGCTGCTGGTGAGGCGCTGGACTTGGACGGGCTGGTTCGCGCGTTGAGAGCGGTGAACTCGGCGCCGGGACGGCTCGAGCGCTGTGACACCGACACCGACGATCTGACCGTGCTCGTGGACTACGCCCACACCCCGGACGCTCTGGCGCGCGCTCTCGGCGCGGTGCGTGGCTTCGTGCCCGAAGGGGGCCGCTTGTGGTGCATCTTCGGCTGTGGCGGCGACAGGGATCCGGGAAAGCGTCCCAAGATGGGGGACGCGGTGGGTCGCCTGGCGGATCGGGCCGTGGTCACCAACGACAACCCCCGGAGCGAAGCGCCACAGGCGATCGCTGACATGATTTTGCCCGGACTGGCGCCCCATGCGATTGAGTTTTCCGTGATCCTCGACCGCAAGCTGGCCATCGACTCGGTGATCGCCGAGGCCTCGCCGCGTGACGTCGTGCTGATCGCTGGCAAGGGCCACGAGCCCTACCAGCTGATCGGCGATCAGGTGCTGGCGTTCGACGATCGCGTGGTGGCGCGCGACGCCCTGGCGCGGCGCCGTTCTCAGACCAAGGACTCTGGGTGAGCACGCCGATCCCCCGGAATGCCGCTCCATTCACTCTGGCCGAGGTCTTGACGGCGACGGGCGGGCGCGTCGCGGTGGGGGTGGGGGAGCCTGTCGCGGCCGGCGTGACGACGGACTCGAGGTCCGACGTGGCCGGGACCCTGTTCGTCGCGCTCAAGGGTGAGCGCTTCGACGCGCATCGCTTCCTCGAGCAGGTGGCGCTCGGAGGCGCGGCCATGGCCTTGGTGGAGGACCCTCACCCCCAAATCCCGGGGCTGGTGCAGATTCAGGTGCCTTGCACTCTGACCGCGCTCGGCGATCTGGCGCTTGCGCATCGTCGGCGCTGGGGGGGGCTGGTGGTGGCCGTCGGTGGATCCGCAGGGAAGACCACAACCAAGGCGTGCATCTCCCGCGTGCTCTCGGAGTTGATTCCCGGAGGAATCCACGCTGCCCGCGGCAACCTCAACAACCGCATCGGCGCGCCGATGGTCTTGCTCGGAGCCGAGGCGCAGCATCGTGTGGTGGTGGTGGAGCTCGGGACGAACCTCCGGGGTGAGGTCGCGGAGCTCTCGCGAGTCAGCGAGCCGGACATCGGCGTCCTGACGCTGATCGACCTCGAGCACACCGAGGGGATCGGGGATCTCGACGCCATCGAGGCAGAAGAGGGCGATCTGTTCCGCGGCCTCGCGGCGCACGGACTGGCGGTGGGCAACGCCGACGACGCACGGGTGCTCAGGCAGCTCGTGCAGGCGGAAGCTAGCGGACGCGCCGTCGGGAGCTATGGCAGATCACCTGCGGCGCGGTATCGCCTGTTGCGACGCGAACCCGCTGGGCTGGCAGGAGCGCGTCTGGTTGCAGCTCGAGCCGGGTCTGGGGGTGAGATCACGTTTCGCACGTCGCTGCTCGGCTATCCTGGTGCCCTCGGGAGCCTCTGCGCCGTGCTCGTCGCAGATGCGGTGAGCGCGCGCCTCGAGCTGCCAGCGGCGACGCCGGAACTTTTCAGCCGGGCGCTCGAAAGCTCTGAAGTGGCAGAGAACGGGCGGCTTTGTGCGCGCTCGATGCTAGACGGCGCGCTCGTGCTCGATGACTCCTACAACTCGAACCCCGGCAG
>JAGQIY010000062.1 GCA_020430865.1 Myxococcales bacterium | reverse complement strand
TGAGGTTCTGGGACACGGTGATCGAGAAACTGCACTGGGCAGCGCGGCCCCAGCTTCGAGAGGTGAAGGACCATGCCTGAGACGGCCGGGACCGAGCCGATCCAGCTCCGGTGTCTGGAGGTCTTCGGGGGCAACCGTGCCCAGCGGCAGGAGCTCTCCGTGCCGGGGATGGACGTGATGGTCCACGCCGTGCCGTACCACGGCTCTGATTCGGGGGGTGACCTTCATTATGTGTCGACGTGTCTGCGTGGCGCGATCACACGCTTCATGGTCGCCGACGTATCCGGCCACGGCGAGGGTGTCGGGGACCTCGCGCTGAAGCTTCGCAAGCTGCTGCGCAAGAACATCAACACGCCGGATCAATCAAGGCTGACCCGGCAGCTCAACGAGGAGTTCTCGAGACTCGCCTCGTCGGGGCGGTTTGCGACAGCCGTGATCGCGACGTACTACGGGCCCACCAACAGCCTGATCGTCTCCAACGCTGGCCACCCGCCACCTTTGTGGTACTCCGCCAGCCGCGACGAGTGGTCGCTGCTGGTGCCGGACGCTGCCAGTGCTGTGGTTGAGGTGCCCGGTGCGATCGCCAACCTGCCGCTGGGCATCATCGAACCCACGGAGTACCGCCAGTTCACCGTGCAGCTCGGGCTGGGGGATGTGCTGATGCTGTACACCGATTCACTGATCGAGTCGGCCGATTCATCGGGCCGGCAGGTCGGGCCGCAGGGGTTGCTGGAGCTCGCACGAAGCATCGGGGCTTGCGAGCCGTCATCGTTGTGTGATGCGTTGCTCGACCGGCTGACTTCGTACCGGGGCGGCGCCGATTCAGACGACGACGTGACGCTGATGATCCTGCGTCATAACGCGGGACAGGCATCGCAGTCCCTCGGAGAGTGGGCCAGCACGCTCGGGCGGCTCATCACTGGGCGTTAGCCTCGAGTCTCGCTGCCGCCTCCTTGAGGCGCTCGGGGGTGTCCGGCTCACCGAGCCTCGCCTTGCCGAAGCCTCGCGGTGCGCCTGCTTCGACCGCGATGTCCTGCGCGTCGTCGTAATTGCTGATCAGCACCGGCACCGCCGAGCCGGTGAGGGCCTTGGTGAGCACGTCCATGCCGGACGGGTTGTGAAAGCGGCCATCGAGAACCCGGTTGATGAGCAGCAGCGCCGGCTCATGGATTACTGCGTTGAGCTCGCTGTCGGCGTTGATGCGTTCTACCGCCGCCGACGGCAGGTGCTTGCGGACAAATCGGGTCAGGTACATGCAGTCGGGCGTGCAATGCCCGACCAGAATCACTCGGATGCTCTCGCTCACAGCGTCCTCCTTGTGTGCGCAGTGGTCAGTCGCATGTCCAACCGCTCGGCTTCGATCGTGACCAGCACGCCCCGCCACTGGAACTCCCTTCGAAGAGTATCGGCATGCCCGCTGGTCAGGGCTCTCGCAACGGGCTCTACCACCCGCATCGAAAGCGAATCGGCGTGGATTCCCCGAGTCAGCTCGGCGTGCGTGCTGCGGAGGTGGGTCGCGACGACCAGCCAGCTACGGGCATCGAAGCAGGCCCTCGGCCACGAG
>JAGQIY010000715.1 GCA_020430865.1 Myxococcales bacterium | reverse complement strand
TCGTCGTCCGGGTCGAAGCTCGCCGAGGCCGCGTCTGCGTCTTCGGCGGAGGTCTCTCCAGCCGCCGCCTCGCGAGTCATCGGTATCAAGACGCACTCGACCAGCCCCCCTCCGTCGAGCTCGAGCAGCAGCTTGCGCGTCCCATCCTTGGACCGCAGCACCTTCGCCACCTGGAACGGCTCCGCCAGGCCGCCCTCGACCAGGCGGCTCCGCAGGGCCTTCCCCAGATCCGTCATCTGTTCGGGATCCATCACACCCCGCTGGTGGATCCAGCGGAACACCTGACCGGCTCGATAGGCCTTCTCCCCTTGAGCCAGCAGCGCCTCACGCCACTCCTCGGGGAAACGCGCGACGGGATGAAGTTCAGTGGTCATGTTCCTTGGTCCTTCTCTCCCTCGCGAGCCTTCGCCTCGTCCCAGTAGCCATCCAGCTCCGAGAGAGCGAGCCCCGACGTCGGCTTGCCGCGTTCGTCCCGCGGCCAGTCCCCGTGTGATGCTCTCACGGACTCTTCGACGTGGGCAAAGCGGCTCTGAAACTTGTCGCACGTCCGGCGCAGCGCCCGCTCGAGGTCCACGCCGCGATGCCGCGCCAGGTTCACGAGAGCGAACAGCACATCGCCGAACTCCGCCTCGATCCCGTCGCCATCGCCACCTGAAATCGCCTGATCGAGTTCTCCGAGCTCCTCGTCCAGCTTGGCGCGAGAGCCATTGGCGTCAGGCCAGTCGAAGCCCACCCTCGCCACCTTCTCGGAGATGGTGTGGGCCCGCCGAAGCGCTGGCAGCGAACGCGGCACGCCGTCGAGCAGCGGTCGCCATCCCTTTTCTTCCCGTTTGATCTCCTCCCAGCGGCGCGCGATGCGGGCCCTGCCAGCTGCGTCAGCCTGGTCGACCGGGGGCTCCTCGAACACGTGGGGGTGACGCCTGACGAGCTTCTCGCAGATGTCTCCCAGGGCATCGTCGGGACCGAACGCCCCCTCCCTTCGAGCCAGTTCCGCAAGGAAAACAACCTGAAATGCGAGGTCCCCGAGCTCCTCCCGGAGTTCAGCGCGGTCGCCGCCGTCTATGGCGTCGATCACCTCGCAGGCCTCCTCGAGCACGTAGTCGCGCAGGCTCTCGGGGGACTGCTCTCGATCCCAGGGACAGCCGTCGTCCGCCAGCAAGCGGCGCATCAGGGCGACCAACACGGAGAAGGTGTCTCCGCGCTGCTCGGCCAATGGAATCTTGGCTGGAAGCTCGAAACCGCGCGCCATGGGGGCTTGCTCTAGCACAGGTCGTGGCGAGGGCGCGCACGGCGCCGAACCAGCGCGCCTCACCCCCGATCGAGCGAGGGCCAATCGAGTCGTATCCGGGTCGGCCCTTCAGAACAGGTAGCGCTCGCCCGAGTCACACAAGATGGTGACGACGTTCCCGGACTCGAGCTGGCTCGCGACTTCGATGGCGGCGTGGACGTTGGCCCCAGATGACGGCCCAACCAGGAGCCCCTCTTCTCGCGCCAGGCGACGCACCATGCGCTCGGCGGCGACGTCACTCACGCCGATGACTTCGTCGAGCAAGTCGCGCTCGAGGATCTCGGGAACGAACCCTGCGCCGAGCCCCTGAATGCCGTGCATGCCCGGTCGCTTTCCGCTCAGCACGGCGCTCGCCGCGGGTTCGACCGCGACCACACGGAGCGTCTTGCCCAGCTTCTGTTTCAGCACGGCACCGACTCCAGTCACCGTGCCCCCCGTGCCGACGCCAGCCACGAAGGCCGCGATTTCGCCGTCGAGCTGCTCGAGGATCTCCAGCGCCGTTCCCCGGGCATGAGCCATCGGGTTCGCGGGGTTGGTGAACTGGCTCGGCATGAACGCGCCAGGCGTCGACTTGAGCAGCTCCTGAGAACGCTTGACTGCGCCGGCCATGCCGTCCTGGGCGGCGGTGAGGACGATCTCGGCACCGTAGGCGCGCAGGATGTAGCGACGTTCGAGGCTCATGTCCTCAGGCATCACGAGCACGCAGCGATAGCCGCGAACCGCAGCGATCATCGCCAGGCTGATGCCGGTGTTGCCGCTGGTGGCTTCGATGATGCTCGCCCCCGGCTTGAGCTTCCCCGCTCGCTCCGCGGCGAGGATCATGGATAGCGCGGGACGGTCCTTCACACTTCCCCCCGCGTTGACGAACTCCGACTTGCCCCAGATCTGCGCACCGCCAGCGTGGATGCGACCGAGGCGCACCAGGGGAGTCCCGGCGACCAAGCCCAGTGCACCATCGGCGACGAGGAGCCCGCTCTGCGTGCGACGGGCAGCCTCCGGAATGTGAATGGGAAAAGCTTTGCGATCGCTCATGGGGTCAGGCGACGAACGGTAGCATCACCGGTCTTGTGCCGCGATGGCCGAGAAATCCGGCTCGCGAGCGGACTGGCGCTCAAGCGTCGGCGAGCACCCGGACCGAGCGTCCCTCGACCTGGAGTTCCCCGGCGATGGCCGCGCTCTTGAGGAATCCGAAGCCGAGCACGCGACTGGCATCCGGGGCCTGTACTCGCGACCGCAGCTGCCCAACTCCCGTACCTCCGGCGTCGCTGACCTCCGCGTCGACGGCTGGTAGGCCATCTCCCGCGATGGACAGGGGGAACAGACTCCGCCGCACCTTGCCGCGCATGTCCTGCATGCACACCACCTCTTGGCCCAGGTAACAGCCCTTGTCCCAATCGACGGGCGCTTGACCCAGGGCGCGATGGGCGATGCCCGCCTCGTGGGGATTGCTCTCGATGGAGTAGTCCACACCCCACTCCGGCAGGTAGCGCTCGACGCGCAGCGCGGCCCACTCCGCCGGCTCGAGCGCCTGTGCTCCCGACGCACCCAGGCGAGTCTCCAGCTCGGCCAGCTCGCCCTTGGCGACGGCGACCAGCGCGCCACCGAAGCCGGTCACGTCCAGCGCTCCCCACGCGCCACCGCTCGCCTCGGCACAGCGTTCGGAGTCCGGACCGACCAGCATCAGCAGCTGCTGATCCGGGGCAAGCTCCAGCTCGGCGTCCTCCATGATCAAGAAGCGGTCGAGCAGCTCGACTAGGGCCCGCGCCTGATCTGGCGGAGTGAAGACCAACAGCTCGTCAGCGCGCTCGAGCATCCACAGCTCGCTCTGAATCTTGCCTTGTTTGGTCAGCGCGAGCCCCCAGCCAGCGACACCCGGCTTCACCCGGGAAACGTCGTTGGTCAGGAGACCGTTGAGCCACGACTTGCGGTCCGGTCCGCGCACACTGAAAGCTTCGTGCGCCGCGCGAGCAACGTACACGCAGCTCGCTGAGGTGGTGAGGTGTTCGGGAGGCCAGGACGCCGCGGACATGAGCTAGGTCCTAGTGCGCTGACACCCGGCTCGCAACGTTACTGCGTCCGCCACCCGCTCAATCGAGGGCGATCCCGTCGCTGGCCAGCGGATAGATCGGTCCGTTCGTCACGGTCAGCGTCTCTTGATCGCCGCTTGGCTTGCGCAGCTTGAGCTTCACGCCAGTGGAGGCGTTGGCGTTCACCAGACTCTGCGCGTCGCCCTCCTCGAAGCTGGGCACCGGCTTGTCCTGGATCGCCAGGATCTCGTCCCCCTTCTGAACGCCAAGTCGGCCTGCTGGCGACTCCTGGATCACGCGGCTGATGAAGATGCGCTCGGTGCGCAGCTCGTAGTAAAACCCCAGCCCGATCTTCGCGTGCGCCGGTTCGACCCGCAGCGTCACGGACGCCCCGCTGTCGCAGTCGAACGCCACCTCGCCCTGGTACGCGTCCTCCTTCAAGCTCGACAGTCGCTTCACGCAGATCGGGTGGTTGTTCACCGGGTTCGAATCCCACACCTCGATGCGCAGCTTCGAGCCGCGGGGGATGCGGTAGTTCGCCTTCTTCTGGTTGGGCCACGTGGGGTTGGTGGTGTTGCTCTGCACCGGCGTGCGAAACAGCTCGCGGTCGTTCAGGAACAACACGCCGTAGGGATCGGGAGCGGCGCCTCCGAGCTTGTCCCACTTGCGTCCGTCTCGCGTGGTGCTGGGGATGCGCGCTTGCTTGAAGCCCAGGAACAGCAAGTCCTCCGGCGGCGGTGGGTTCAGCTCGCGCCCTGCCGGAGGAGGCCTCAGCGGAGACGAAAGCTCGGGATAGACGGCGCCACAAGCCACGCTGGCCAGGCCGACCAGGACCGCGACAGATACGCCCCAGCGACGACTCGAGTCGGCCCGAAGGGTGATCCTCCACGCGCGGTCAGCAGCCCGCGGGTGACTCGTTGCTTTGACTCCCATGCAACCCGTCAGGCTAGTGCCCCAGGTGCGTGATTTCCAGTGTTTTGCCGCGACAGTGCTGCTCAGCGGTGCGCGGTTTCGTCGAGCGGCTCGTCCGAGCACGCGCACCCCGCTCGCTTCCCGGGTGGGTTTCGCAGGGTTCTCGGGCAGGTTCCCACGACGGCGTTCCGGAGCGGCTTCGGGGAGCGGGTTCGGGGGGGAGGGGCAGGCGGCCTTGATGTCGCCGCACGGCCATGCGCGAGAGCGGTCGCAGTCTAGCCCCGATTGAGCTATGCGCGCTCTCCATGAGCGACAGCACGACGCACGAGGCAGTAAGCGTGGGCGAGCTGGGGCAGCACGTGGGTCAGGTCGTGTTGCTCCAGGGCTGGCTGAAGAACATGCGCAGCTCGAAGAAGCTGCACTTCCTCGAGCTGCGCGATGGCAGCGGCGTCGCGCAGTGCGTGGTCTTCAAGGGCGACGTCTCCGCCGAGACCTTCGAGCTCGCGGGGACACTGACCCAGGAGTCGTCCCTGCGCGTCCTCGGTGAGGTGCGGGAGCACCCCAAGCAGCCGGGCGTCTACGAGATCGGCGTGAAGGAGGTCAGCCTGCTGGCCCCCTCGACTGACTTCCCGATCAGCCCCAAGGCACATGGCACCGACTTCCTGATGGATCATCGACACCTCTGGCTGCGCTCCACCCGCCAGCACGCGATCCTGCGCGTTCGACACGCGATCATCCAAGCCGTGCGGAATTTCTTCGACTCCCGCGACTTCACGCTGGTCGATGCGCCGATCTTCACGCCCAACGCCTGCGAGGGCACGAGCACGCTCTTCGAGACCGACTACCATGGCCAGCCCGCGTATCTGACACAGAGCGGGCAGCTGTACATGGAGGCTGCCGCGGCCGCAGTCGGCAAGGCCTACTGTTTCGGACCCACTTTCCGCGCAGAAAAAAGCAAGACCCGACGCCACCTGGCAGAGTTCTGGATGGTCGAACCGGAGGTCGCTTTCATGGACCTCGACGGTGACATGCAGCTGGCCGAGGACTTCCTGTGTGCGATCGCCAGTCACGTCCTAGAGACCCGCAGGCCCGAACTGGAGACGCTGGAGCGGGACATCAGCAAGCTCGAGTCGATCAAGGCCCCCTTCCCGCGCATCACCTACACCGAGGCGATCGACATCCTGCGATCCGAAGGACACGACGCAAAGCTAGGCGACGACTTCGGAGCCGACGAGGAGACGGTGATCTCGTCCAGGTTCGATCGGCCGGTGATCGTCCACCGCTACCCCGCGGCGCTGAAGGCCTTCTACATGAAGCAAGACCCGGCGAACCCGGAGCTGTCGCTGTGCATGGACGTGCTGGCGCCCGAGGGCTATGGCGAGATCATCGGCGGAGGCCAGCGCGAAGACGACCTCGCACGGCTCGAGCACATGATCGACCACCACCAGCTGCCGAAGGAAGCCTTCGAGTGGTACCTCGACCTGCGCCGCTACGGTAGCTTCCCACACGCGGGCTTTGGCCTCGGCATCGAACGCACCGTGGCCTGGCTCTGCGGCTTGCCGCACGTGCGCGAGACCATCCCGTTCCCACGCATGCTGTCTCGCCTCGCTCCCTGAGGCTCACGCTTCCGGGGGCTTGCTCCGAGTCGCGAGATCCTGTGCTTCCGCGAGGTACGGCGTGCCGTCCTCAGCGCGGAGCAGACCGCACTCGCTCGCGACGTGATCACGATACGTGACCCATGCTGCGAGGACGGCCCGCATGTGCTCGAGCATGGCCCCGTGGTGGGCCGGGGCGCCGTGCTCCAACAAGCACCGCCAGGCCGCCGCGCGGTGACTCCCTTCCACCTGGCGGTGCGCACGCGTCAACGCGAGGCGCTCGATCGGCAGGCCGTAGTGCTTCACGAGCGGGTGCTGCTCGAGGGGCGCCTGGGGTCGTTTCGGGGCGCGTGGGTCCAGCTCCCCGCGGTCGAAGCGTGTGCCCTCGAGGAACAGGGTCGTCACCGCGGCAGCCACCTCCCAGGGCTGTCCGATCGTCGCTCGATCAATTGCCGCCCGGAACTGCCGAGCGCCAGCGATCAGCTCCACGTGCTGGAAGCGCTCCAGATCCATGCCAAGTCCGCGCGGATACTCGAGGAAGAGCTCGGGGTGAGGGCGCCCCGCCGAGATCCCTCCGGTCTCTTCCTCGTACACGTTCTCGATCAACTCACGCCGCACGGCAGGGATGGGGCAGACCACGTACGCCCGAGCCACGAGCAACGGAAAGTCGCGAACGTAGGTTGCGTACTCCTGTTCCAGGTGAACGTGCAGTCGGTCACGGCGCACCAGCCCGGACGTGAAGCCAGGCCACGCCCAGTGGTGCTTCTGCTCCATCACACCAAGCAGCGCTTCCTTCAGCTCGTCGGGTCTCATTCGCTCCTCCAGAGTACCCGAACTCCGGGCTGGCGCTCGGTCCGACACGTGACACTTCGTGCCCCCCGCGAGGTTCTAGAGCGCTACGTAGCGCTACTGCACAGCGGTGGCTCCCTCACCCGAGGTGAAGCGGACGAGTGAGGCGAAATCAGTGCACGAGCGTCGCGTTCATGGGACAGCCCCTGGGGCAAACTCTTAAAGTACTGCCTGAGCTATCGCTCGCCAGCCGAGTTCGTGTTCAGCGCCAGCCGAGCCAGAGCAAGACGACCGACCGAGGTGTCTAACACACCGTATCCTCATGGCATTGCGAGGGGCTTCCGACGGTGCCGCTAGGTCGCCGTCGAAGAGCGCTCCCAGGCCGCAACTCCAAGCGTCGGCGCGCAGCCGTGACACCCGGATCATGGCGTCGATGTGAACGAGCGCGGATCCGCGGCACACTTCACGAGCTGCCGCATGGCTCAGCGGCGATCCGCCGCACCCCTCCTCCCCCGCTGTGCAAGCTCGATACGGCACACAACCCCGCGCTGCGCTCGACGCAGGCCGAAGTTTTGGAACCCTGCCTGCGCTCATCCGTCTCTCTGACAGATCCCTAGCGAGGTGCGCATCGCCAGCTCTTCGCGTAGGCTTATACATGACGCCACCCATGCCCCAGCCGAACACTCACACGCAGTGCACCAAGACAAGGGATGCACGCGTGTCGAGCGGAGCGCTGCTGGCTACTCAGTCATCGCGCGGTGCGCTCACTGAGTCGGGTGATGCAACCAGAACATCCCGCGAAGCCGCAGAGCCACAGGCTCGCGGTGTCTCTCGCGGAAACGTGGTCCCTCCGTCGAAGGGCCGCCAAGCAAGGAGGTCACGATGAGGATGTTTGGCTTCATCGGCAATCGCCAGGATCTCGGGGCGCGAATCCTCGAGCTGACGCCCGCGGTGCTTCGCGTGGAAGCGCCCAAGGGACAACCCCTCGGCTGGGGCATTGGCTTCTACCAATCGGGAGAAGTCCTGCTCAGGCGCCGACCGCTGGACGAGCGAGCGGTGATCGACCTGATGGAGGTCACTCACGGGGTCAAGAGCGACGTGCTGATCGGGCACGTGCGCATGCCGACCATCGGAAATCTCCGCACGGAAAATACGCATCCCTTTCGCTACCGACAGTGGCTGATGGCCCAGACGGGCACCATCGCGGGCTTCGACCGCGTGCGTGAGCGGATGCTCGAGTCTCAACCCGAGTTTCTGCGCAGGAACGTGCGGGGCGACACGGACAGCGAGTGCTTCTTCTACCTGTTCCTGTCGTTCCTGCACGACGCCGGACATCTCGACGACGAGTGGGTGAACCCGGAGCACGTGAGAGCGGCGCTGCGCTCGGCGATCGCTCTGGTGGACCGGCTCACCGCCGAGGTCGGTGAGCCGGAGAAGCGAGGCGATCTGCTTCTGACCAATGGCGAGCAGCTGTACGCGGTGCACCGCGGTGACGGCATGGGTCTGCGGCGCATCGAAGGCAAGGCCGAGGTCGAGGAGCTGTTTGGCCAGGATCGGCTGACTTCAGGCGGGATCCCAGCCATCGAGAGCACCCGCTTCTACGTGGTCAGTTCTGGCGCTCCCGACTTGCCCGAGCGCTGGGAGCGCGTGCCCGAAGACACCATCCTCACCCTGTCTCGTACGGAAGACCCCGAGCAGGAAGCGCTGTAGTAGTATCCGGGCCGTGCTCCGCTGGTACAGGCCACAGCTACGCGCGCTGGTGTACGCGCTGGGTTCGCTCACGGTGGGGTGCGCCGGCTCCCAGGCAGCGCGCTTCGAAACCGTCAGCGAGTTCCCGGAGGATGCCGAGCGGCACCCGGCTGGCGTCTCCGTCGATCCAGTCAGCGAGCTGCCTCCCAGCCAGGACCGGGCTGACACCAGCGCCGGGGTCGTGGTCCTCACCACGCCAGCGGATCCCGCCCAGGGGCGGGAGTCCGTGCGCCGCTTCTTCCGCGCGGTGGTATCCGAGTCCACGGAGGACCTGGAGGCGGAGCTCGGAGAGAACGCGCAGATCCAGCTCAGCTCTGGCGCGCGACTTCCGGTGGCGGCCTTCTGGCGTCAGCGCTTCGCGAGCCTGGACTACGCCGCCCTCGCAGGCTCGCCGCTGTTCAGGGACAAGGACATCGAGACCTATCGGGGCGCGGACATCAAGCAGCTGGGAGGCCGCCGGCGTTTCCCCATCGCAGTTCCGGATGACTCGATGCTGGTCCGGGTCAAGCTCGCCATCACCCGCAGCGGGCGCACTCGTATCTTCGCCGACGAGATCTACTTCTTGCTCCGCCCGAGCAGCGACGGCTACAAGATCAGTGAAGTCGTCGAAGACTTCCAGCTGCCATGACGCCACACGCACCGATCCACTGTCCGAGTTGTGGCACGCCCGTTGGCAGCGCAGCCGGTCGCTGCCCGCAGTGCGGCGCCTCCCTCGGCGCCTTGCCCAGTCTGCCGAGTGTCTCTCCACTGGCCCCGTCGCTACGGGTCAAGCGCTCGACTCGCAGCGCCGCGCGGCAGCGCAACGTGCTGTTGATCGCAGGCATGGTGCTGGGCGCCGGCCTGATCGTCGCGGTCCTGCTCGTCGTGCGCCCTGGAGGCGCCCCCGCGGCTGCCAGTGCGAGCGCTCCAGCGCCGCCCACCGCGTCCGGACCGGTGAAGGACGTGGAGGTGAAGCACCAGGCTTCTCCGACGGATTCATTCCCACGGGCAAAAGCGCGAGCGCTCACCTGGCACAAGGACGCGGCGCTGCTCTCGATCCATGCGCAACCCGTCAAGAAGGGCTTCGTGGATCTGACGGGCGATGGCTTCATGGAGTTCGTCTTTGGTCAGCCCCGAGGCGGACAGCTGCCAGGAGAAGCGACCCAAGCGAAGCAGTTCGTCGTACGAATGGACGCTTCTGGAACGCACACCAACGAACGCAGCGCCGTCGGCGCACGCGTCGCAGGAGAGCCCGCGTGCACCTTCTTCGACGCCTGGACGAAGGCCATCGCGTCTGGCGTGGACAAGGCCCGGCTGCTCGACGTGGAGTACACCTACTCGGCCGCGCTCAAGCGCTCGATCTGGACGCTCACCCCCCAGGTGCCAGAAGACGCAGCGCCCCCAGCGAAGACGCGCCTCGACGGCTTCGACTGCGCGATCATCGTCCGCTGACCACCGGCTCAGCCGAGCTGACGGCACGCGTCGGCTGGCGGCCGAGGGATGCGATACTTCAAGAGCACGCTCGCGGGATCCTGGATGATCGTGATGTTGCTGTGGGTGCTCAGTTGAAGCGCCAGCGCCACGGTGTTCGCCATCATGCGACCGACCGCCCCAAGGGTGAGAGCACAGTAGCCAGTCGTGCCCTGGAAGGGATTTCCCTGGCGCCGAGAGCGCTCGAGCCAGGTCTCGCGCACCCCCGCAGCCGCGCGCCGCACCGAGCGAAAGTCGTGGAGGATCACTGGGCGCGCGCCTTCCGCGACGAACCTCGTATCCGCGAGGTCATCCAGCCAGTCCTGAATGCGATTCACCCCTTGGGCCTCCGCAAGCTCCACGAACGTCTGGGTGACGATTGCCTTCGGTCGCAGGCAGACCCACGCAAGCGCAACCCCGCGCAGCTCGAACTGACGAGGCCAGTCGACGAACGGCGGCCGGGGCCCCCGAGCGGGCACCCGGCTGCCGGCGAGACGAGGGGGTTCCGACGCTGGCATCTCGACTGGTGAACGGCCGTTTGCAGGATCCGCGAAGCCTCTAGTTGAGGTGAGACGCGGACTCCATGCGGTTCAGGTCGAAGACGCCTTGCGCCTTGGCCCGAGCCAGCGCGCGCAGCGCGCTGCGGTAACCACGCATGACGAGCGAGCGAGCCGCGAAGCGGTTCAGGTAGCCGAACATCCCGATGTCCGGGGCGATGTCGATGAAGCGAACCCCCGGATTCGCCATCGAGTAGAGATCCACGCCCCGACGTTCCTTCTCGGTGAGCACGATGTTCAGGGTCTGGTTGATCACCTTGAGCGGACCACGTCGAGCAACGCTCCGAGGGTCACTCGAGGCATCCGCTGGCCGGTAGATGTTGGAGATGATCACCACGTCCGCTCCGGCCGCCACCGCAACGTCCGCGCTCAGCGTGCGCACGACTTCGCCATCGAGGTGATACGTGCCGCGGATCGGATACGGTCGGAACAGACCAGGGACGCAGCACGAAGCAGCGACCGCCTGACTCAGCGGAGTCTCGGCGTCGTAGCCGCGGCCGAACAGCACTCGCTGACCACGATCGATGTCGACCGCCGTCACGAAGATCTGATTTTTTACTCTACGGAAATCGTTCTCGGGGAGGTGAGAGCGAAGGTAGCGCTCCAGCTTGTCGAGACTGAAGACGCCGCTCGCGAGGTAGCCCGGAGACAGCAGATCCCTGAGCGCCGGAGCGCCCATGAAGGTGCTCAAGTGGAAGCGCGGACCGCGATGGCGTCGCTTCCAGGGCAATCGGTAGCCGTCCAGCAGCACGTCGAGGGGGATCCCTTGGCCATACGTGGCCGCGACGACAGCCCCGGCGCTCGCGCCGACGAAGATCTCGGGCGCGATGCCGAGTTCTTCACACGCGCGCAACACGCCCAGGTGCGCAATCCCTCGCGCTGCGCCGCCAGTGCCGACGAAGGCGATCTTCGGACGACGCGCTGACACTGAACCATTCTCGGGCTTTGGCATCGGACTCCTGACTCTCGAGCGCCCCCCACTCGAGCCGAGCACTAGAGGCTCGGACCTGCCCAGGACGGGCATCGAAACGCTAGTGCAACCATCCTGTAACCTGTAGGACGACCGGCCTCGAGGGCAACTTCACGACGCAGAATCCCGCCTCGCCAATCTGCTGCCACCCACACACACGTCCGCCTACCCCGCCAACACCTGGGACGGGTTTGGGGGGGAGGAGCACTGCCCCTCACGCCCGACGCCTCCAGGATCACATCCCGCTGACGATGCGGAAGGTTTCTCCGTGTGGAACCAGTTCGAGGCGATTGTCAGCCACCTTGCGTCGCCAGACTTCTCCCTGATGTGTAGGGATCCGGTAGCTCGCGCTGTACGTGAAGTCGACGAAGACGACGTCCTTCCGCCCCTTGCCGATCTGCCGATAGCGGATCTCGTAGCGGATGTTGCGCGTCTCCCGGAACTTCGACTTCAGGTACTCTTCCAGGCCAGCGTAGTCGATGTCATCGGTCGAGTCGGTGTTGCCACCGTCCTCGTAGTACTTCTTGTCGGCGAGCTTCAGCAGCAGGGCGATGTTCTGACGTTCGACCGCCTTGCGGTACTCCTCACAGAAGTCGATGACTCGCTGGTTGTACTCGGTGTCCTCGACGTCGGTGTTGGGGATGTACTGCGTCTTGCAGCCCGCCAGGATCAGCGCCAGGCACACCCCGAGCAGCGTCCTCCAGATCCGGTTCACGATCCGCGGCTCCCTGACGAGAGGCTTCCTATCGACACCATCAAACACAGCCGGCGACATTCGCGAGCCCAACGGGAGCAAGGGGCGTTCCATTCCGCGCGAGCCTACTTGTCTCCGCGCATCGCGCAACCATCAAGGATGCGGCAATCCCTGCTCTTTTAGCCAATCGACCAGCGCGACCCAGCCAGAGCCTCGGCGCGAGCCGCCGGCATCCGTCTGCGCGCGCCGAGGCGCCCAGCCGCTGCCTTCGCTGGGTACTACCTGCGCCAAAATGTCAGGCAACAGCTCGTGAATGGCCGCCAGGTTGCCTTCTTGACGCTGGGCCGTGAGGCGCAGCGCCAACGCCCCGTGGGCCGGCGTCGCGGCGGCGCTGGCGTCGATCAGCGCGCTCGAGGTCTCACCCAGGACATCTGCCACGATCACGAGCATCTCGTCGGCTTGCCCACCCCTCAACAGCTCGCACGCCATCAGCAGCGCCTCGAACGGAGCCTGGAACCCGGCTCCGACCGTCGTGCAAGGCCCACCGAGACCGAACAAGATCGACACCATGCCCGGGGCGAGGTTGGGGCTCGTGGCGGGGAACCTGCGGGCATCGGCCCGCGCGTACCCCCGTGAGCGCAGTCGGGCTTGATAGTCAGCGTTGTGCTCCAGGCTAGCCAGGACGCTCCCCACGACGACGCCGACACGCTCCCTGGCATGACCGCCGGCGCCGTTCTCCTGGGGAAACACGCGGGCCGATTCGTCGTCGGCCGAGGCGAGTACGTCGAGCGCCGCGGTCGCGCACAGCGCGCTCAAGGCGTCGAGGCGGCGAACGTGAATCGGCTCGAGCCTGCTAGAGGCCACCAGCGCATCGAGGCGCGGCGTGAGGTGAGGGACGCCACAGCGCGTGAGCCAGACACCCGGGCGCGGCTCGTCGGGTACCGAGAGGGGACGCTCGACCTGTGCCACCAGCGCGGCGTTGGCACCACCAAAGGCCGACGCGAGCTTGAGCACCGCGCGCGCGCGCAAGGGTTGCCCGGGTCTCAAGAAATCGAGCTGGGGCTCGAGCTCGCCCTCGAGCGCTGGGCACGCGCCCTGCTCCACGCAGCTCAGCGCCGAGAACAACTCCAGCGCCGACCCCGCACCCAGCGTGTGACCGATGCGCCCCTTGAACGCGTGAACGCCCTCCACCACGTCCTGCAGCCCTCGAACGACGGATGCTTCCGCGCGGTCATTCGCGAGGGTCGCTGTCGCGTGTGCGCTGAGCAAGACTGGACCCGCGAGCCGGGCGGCTCCAAGCGCCTCGCGCGCAGCGCGCGCGAGCGCAGCTCCGGACTCCGTCGGCGAGGTCGGGTGGCTCGCGTCGGAGCTGGCAGCGAATCCCGTGAGCCAGGGTCCAACGCTCGACGCGGACTCGTCGACCAAGGCGGCGAGCAGCGCACCCTCACCCAGCGCGAGACCATCTCGTGAGAGCGCGAATGGCCGCGGCCGGTCCGCGGTGGTGACGCCGAGGGCTTCGAAGCCGGCAGCCACGAACGGAGTGACCGCGTCGTAGCCACCAGCGATCACAAGCTCCGCCAGGCCGTCCCGCAGCAACTCGCGGGCGAGCCCCAGCGCGAGAGCGCTGCTCGCGCATGCTCCGAGGACCTGAACCACTGGGGCTCCGGGGAGCGCTCGCGTGAGCACCTCGAGCGGCCCCCAGTACGGCGCTCCTCGGCAGGCAAGGCCGTCTGGCTCCCCAGCGGCGATCCCGTCGAACGCGCGACACTGGCTCCACATCCCGCCGGAGGAGGTGCCTACGACTACTGCTAGCCGTTGGCTCCGCCACTCGGGACGCTCACGATCCAGCTTCGCAGACAACGACCCGAGCGCACGAGCCAGGAGCCAAGCGGCCGGATCCGCCTCGAGATCGGGCGGCACCGCCCGGGCGAGGAACGGACGACGCAAGCCAACCAACTCGAGCTGGGAGTCCTTGCGGACCGCGGTGGGTCCCCCTGGGGCGATCGCGAGCTCGTCCTCGCCCAGAGCCGAGACGGCTCCCACAGCGCACACGCGGACCCAGCTCAAGGCGACGCGACCCTTCCAAACAGCGTGTACAGGCAGCGCCCCTCGACGACGTCCACGACGAGCCCCGCCGCTCTCTCCCCCCCCCTCAAATCCTCGAGGCAACGCTCGATGGCCAGACCACCGAGCCCCTCGACGCTGCTGCTCTCGCTCTGCACGAACTCCCAGGAGGCGGAGTCGAGGGTCACGCTCGCGTCGTTTCCGCCAAGAAATGCGCGACAACCCCGCGCCGGCTGGGGAGGCAGCTCTCCGCTGCTCTCGCCCCAGCTCAGGACGGCGATGGCGGCTTCCCCGCGAGGCTCGGACTCGACTAGCTGTCCCGCCGCACACCACTCCCTGGCCGGCGGCGTGCCAAAGAGCACCTCGCCAGCGCGTTGGGAGATCTCGTCGACCGGCTCCGTGGCCACGCTGACGGCGCGCGGGGCGTCCCCGAGGCTCACGCAATCGAGGGCAGCATGGAGCGCGGCATGCGCCGACGCGACCAGCCGGGAGACCGCGGCGGCTGGCCCGTGCAACCCTGCGTAGATCGACGCATTGCCCGAGGCGGCGCTGGGTAAGAGCAAGGGGAACTCGAGGGGCGGCACACGACCCGCGCCGGCGCTGCGCGCTCGAGCGAGGAAGCGCTGAGCACGAGACACCTGACCGAATGCAGTGCCATGGAACACACCAACCAGGCGCTCGGCGTCCAGCGAGATGCCGCTCAGACAGCGCTCGACACAGGCGCTCACCAGCACGGACATGGGATCGAAGCGCCGGGAACGCTGGGCATCCAGCAACTCGGCGCGCTCTGGGATGCGCCGCGGATCTGCACCCGCTGCGGGGCGCAGGACCTGGCTCTGGGTCACGAAGACCGGCCTGGACACGAACGCCCCCTCGCGGTCGCCACTCCGGGACGCCGCGAAGCAAAGCACCGCGTCCATGCCTCCGAAGCCGAAGGAGTTGCTCAGAACGGCATCGCACGCCGCTGACTCGCTGTGCTGCCCGAGCAAGCCCGGGTGCGCCGGCTCGACCAGCCTGGCGTTGGGCGGCAACGTCTGGCGTTCCAGGGCGAGCACGCTGAACACCGCCTCCAGCGCGCCAGCGGCGCCCAGGGTGTGCCCGAGCTGAGCCTTGTTGGACGAGACCCGCGGCTTGGTGAAGCGGTCACCAAACAGCGTCTCGAGCGCACGCAGCTCAGCGTCATCATTCCGCACGGTACCCGTCCCGTGGGCATTCACGTAACCGACTTGCTCGGCGCTCTTGCCAGCCTGAGCCAGCGCCGCACGGAACAACCTGATCGGTGTGGCGCCCCCCGCTTCGGGCTGCGTGACGTGAAATGCCTCCGCCCCGCACGCCCAGCCATCGAGCCAGGCGAGGATGCTCGCACCGCGGGCCACGGCGACCTCGCCACGCTCCAGCACCAGACAGCCGGCGCCTTCGCCTAGCGAGAGGCCGGCTCGCTCGCCTGCGAATGGTCGACCACCAGCAGGATCGAGAAGACCGAGAGCGCCGAAGCCGAGCAGGGTGGTCGCGCACAAGGCGTCGGCCCCGCCGACGTACACTCGATCGCACACGCCACCGCGTACCCACGCCGCGCCCATGGCGATGGCCAGCGCTCCGCTGGAGCAGGCCGAGCAGACCGTACGGGAACGGTCGACGCGTGCGAGCACACGGTGCGCCCGCGACACCAGCCCGGAGATGGGAAAGGCGAAGAGCGGCGCCAGCTCCGCCTCGCTCCGCTCCTCGCCGAGTGACGCCAGGCAGGCCTCGGTCTCCCGCAGCCCCCCGGTCGTCGTGCCCCACACCAAGCCAACGGCTCCGTCGCCAGGCGCCCCAGCTGCTTGGTCCGCCTCTCGGAGGGCGAGCAATCCGAGCGCCTCCGTGCGGCTGACCTGTTCCTTCCAACTCCCTGGCACGTCGGCCAGGGGCAAGACCGGCAGCTGGACCACCCCGGCCCCCAGCCTGGAAGACGCCTCAGAGTCCTGCCGCACGGCAACGTTGGCAGCGACTAGGCGCTCGAAGCCGACCTGGGCCCCGACCCCAAGCCCACACACAGCCCCCACCCCGATGACAGCAACGCGACCGCTCATGCGCGCTGCTGCTGGATGTGGCGCGCGATGGCGCTCACGCTGGCGAAGATCGCCTTCGCCTCATCGCCCTCCGGAATGCTCACTTCGAACTCCTCCTCGAGAGCGATCGCAAGCTGGAGCGCGTCCAGGGAGTCGAGCCCAAGGCCATCGCCAAACAGGGCGCTCTCGTCGTCGATGCCTCCTGGTTG
>JAGQIY010000714.1 GCA_020430865.1 Myxococcales bacterium | reverse complement strand
TTTTCCCAGGCGAACGACCACATCTCGGAGTTCCTCAAGTACGCCAAGCGCGAGCGCTTCAGCGTGTGCATCAACGGGGACGGCTTCGAGATCCTGCAGTCGAGCTTCGCCAACCTCGCCGGTGATTCCATCGAGGTGCTCAATCAGATCCGGGGTCTGATCGAGGACGGTCTGAACGTGTATTACGTCGTGGGAAATCACGACATCGTGCTCGAGCATTTCCTGGAGAGCTGGGCGGCGATCCAGATTTGCCCCTTCCTCAACCTCAAGACCGGGGACAAGCGCCTGCGCATCGAGCACGGTCACCTCTACGATCCGTTCTTCGTCAAGCACCCGGATCTCTACGAGGCGGCGACGAAGGCGGCGGGCCCGCTGCTCCACGTCTACCCCGACGTCTACTACCTCTGGTCCTACTATCAGCGGCTCAAGGACAAGTATCGCAAGACGCCGGAGGGTGAGCAGGAGAGCGTCTACCACGAGGCTGCGGAGATGCTGCTGCGCCGCGGCTTCGACTGCGTGATCTTCGGCCACACCCACAACCCCGAGCGCGTGGACCTGGAAGGCGGGCTGTACGTCAACTCCGGCAACTGGATGCGAGGGAATTCCTACGTGGAAATCATCGACGGCCGCATCGAGCTGTTGCGCTGGACCGGCGCGGCCGACTGACTGAGCTGGCCGCGTGCGGCGTTCTGGTCCCCAGGGTGGCTCTCGGTGCCGGTGGAGCGGACTTCGAGGCGAGCGCGCTTCGAGGCAGCGCGCTCCCAGGTCGAGCGGCCTGGAGCGCCCGCCGAAGTCGCCTCGCGACGGAAGGTGACGCCGAGGTCGGCAACGAAGCGCCGAGAAGGGTTCGGCTTTTGCTGCGGTCCCCGGGCTTTGACGTGAGCCAGGTTGAACCGCCTCAGGGCCAGTGCTACCCGGGCGATAGATGTCAGGCGACCCTCGGGTGTTCGAGAAGATCCAAACCTTCTTCAACAAGAAGTTCGGCGGCCACATGCCTGGCTGTCCGGCGTGCAGGTACACGCACTGGGAGTTCGCCGGCCTCGTCGCCGAGCTGGGGTACCAGTCTGACGGCAGCGCTCAGAGCACCGTGACCACGCCGATGGCGGCGCTGGTGTGCAAGCGGTGTTTCTACGTGATGCATTTCGCGTGGCGCCCCATCGAGCTCGGGCTGGACAGCCTCGAGCCGTCCGAGCCGTCCGCTCCCCAGCGCTGAGCGCCAGAGCGGCTAGGAACCTGGCGGCGCCGACGGACGGTCGTCGAGCTGACTCGGTGGCGGCGGCTCACTGGCTCCGGCCAAGATGGCCTGGATCTTCAGCGAGCGTGCGACCGCTTCCATGAGTCCGCCTCGACGCATCAGGTGCTCAGCGACCTTGAGCAGATCCCCTGGCGTGTCGACGCCGGACAGACCCGAGCGGCGCAGTGCCTCGGCCAGGACCTTTCGCCCCTCTTCCGCGCCAAGCGCGCGAATCAACTTCTCTCGCGCGCTGTTCAGTAAGTCTTTGGGGCTGGGCATGGGCTTCCTCTGCACTGCCAGTGCCGTGCCAGCGACGGCACTGGCTGAGGGCCAGCGGTTTCCAGGGGTTAGAGATCAAGCTTGGAACGATCCTTTCAAACCTGCAAACCGTGCCCAACGTTCCGAAACCAGTTCTCGCACCCGAGCAGTCGAGAAACCGCAGATGCTTGAAGCCTGAACCAACGCGTGGGTAGCAAACCAACCGACGCGTCTGCCGGAGCGCGTCTCGGGTTGGCGCGTGGGTCTGGGGGTGAGGGCACGCTGGAACTCGATCCCAGGGCTGTACTTACATCTAGCGGAAGTACTTGATGTCCACGTGCAGCGAGTTGCGGGTGAAGTCCGCGATGTGCACCTCGGGCTCGCGTCGGGTCGCGATGCGCACCAGCGCCCGCAGCGAGCCCTCGGTGAGGCGTCGATAGCGACCATCGTCGAAGTAGGGGAAGTCGCTGTACCGCACCGACGCGCTCGCGACGCCTGGAGTGACCTCCACCTTGCCTCGTCCGCGACGGATCTGCCTCCACATGAACGGGATCTGGCGAATCACGAACGCAGGCGTGGTGACCCGCAAGAAGACGCGAAACGCGAGGCCGACGCCCTCTTCGGTGCAACCTTCGATGATCTCCGTGAAGCGATTCGCGTCGCCTCGCGCGAGCACTCGCTCCATCGCGGCGATGGACGTCTGCATCATGCTCTCCGGATACCAAACATTTCCGTCCGGATTGAGCAGCGTGTCGCGATGAGGCGCCGGCATGTCGTCGGCGACCTCACGCAGCGCGGTCGCGCCAAAGTGCTTCGCGCAGTACTGCGCCGCGGTGACGAACCACACGCCCCGTACTTCACTGGCCCGCTCCGTCGCGGATGGCGCTCGGTTCTCCCCTGCGTTCACGTGACCCCCTAGCGTACTCCTACTCGAGATTCTTCGCACCCAGGCGCCGTTGCTTCACCTCCGAGCCAGCTCCTTTCGCTGCCAACCATGCGGCAGGGACCGAGTCGCAGAGGGTACCGATGGAGGCAGGTGCTCAGTCGAGGTGGCGAAAGCACAGCCCAGCGCGCTGGAGCCGCTCGAGCAGCGGCTCCCCCATGGCCTGCACCGGCGTGCGTACCCCAGCGTTGAGGGTGCTCGCGCCGCTGCCATTGGTGGTGCTGGCGTTCGTTGCCTGAAATCGCTGGTCCCACTCCGCGAGCGCCTCGGTGTCACGTGCGAGACAGAGCGCGGCCTCGCCCAGCATCTTCGAGGTCTCGTCGTATCCAGGATCGCCGCCGCTCACCTCGCTCAGCGCCCTCGCTCCGCCCTCCGCTTCGGCCACGAAGGTCACACGGAACCAAGACCGCGCCCGGCGCTCTCTCGATGGTCCCTCGCCCGGCCTCTTCAGGTTCAGCAGCAGATCGCGGGTCACGGACACCTTGGACATCGCGAGCGCTGCGCCCACCCCGACCCCGCCGAGCAGCAGCTTGCCGGTGGAGCCGACATGCATGAAGTGGCCGTACCTGAAGTCAGGGCCGAACTCCGCCAGAGACGCTGCGGTGCGCAGCACGATGCTGGGGTCGATGGTGGGCAGCGGCGCGATCCAGCCTCGAGTCACCCTGTCGTAGCGAGGCCGAGTCGCTAGCTTGCCCACGCGACGCCTGTCTGGATTATCCGTGCGGTTATTGCTCCGTTGGCTCCCGCGGTGCTTGCCCAGGTCACTCATCGCGCCCACGGCCGAATGCCAGGTGCCACCGGAGAACTCCGCGTTGCCGTCGACCACCGCGTACATGCGGATGGGCGCGTCCGGGGTCAGCTCCCGCACGCAGAACCAAGCGCCGAAGTCGTGCGGAATCGAGTCGAAGCCACAGCAGCTGACCAGCTTCGCGCCGCTGGTTCGCGCCACCTCGTCGAGCTCGCGCTGCAGGCGTTTCACGAAGTCGGGCTCGCCCGTGATGTCGAGGTAGTGTGTCCCGTGCTCCGCGCAGGCCCTCGCGACGGGAAAGCCGTAGCGCACGAACGGCCCAACGGTGGTGGCGATCACGCCGCTTTGCCTGGCGAGCTCCTGCAGGCTCTCGGGCTCGTCCACGCTGCACAGCACGATGTCTGGCTCAGAGCCCAGGGCCTCGCAGGTGCGCTGGACTGCCGCGAGGCGCTTGGGGTTGCGACCTGCGATGGCCCAGCGCAAAGGCGCGCCGCCGCGGCGCTGAAGGCTCGCAGCTGCTCCGGCGAGGTACTCTGCGGTCAGCATCCCGGTGAAGCCCGTGGCTCCAAGCACGCTGATCTCGTGACGACGTTCTGACATCGCACCGGACTCTAGGCCCTGGGATCCGCCGCGGAAAGACCCCCGGGAATTGAGCCACGTGAGCGCGTGAAAAACGCTCAGGTTTCGCCGCGCTTCTCGCGGCGTGAGAAAGCCGGCCCGTCGCGCACGAAACCCGAGCCCGCGAGGAGCAACCCGCGCCAACTGCGTGTATGCTTGAAGACTGGCCGCGCTGGGAACGCGGAGCGTCGTACCTCGCGGCACAGCGGAGCACGACACGAAGGGACTAGAGCGGCTCGGCGGAGCCGTGGCTTGGCACCAAGAGTGCGAAAGGGGACCTCGAATGCGTCTGGCTTACTTTGGAATCTCTTTGCTTGGACTCCCGGCTCTCGCGCTCGCTTGCAGCAGCAGCAGCGCGGTGACCGCACCGGAGACTGGCGGAACCGGCGGCGTCGGGAACACTGGGGGCACTGGTGGGGCTGGCGGGAGCGGCGGCACGGGCGGGGTTCCGGCCGGTCATGGCGTGGGCGAGAGCTGCACCGACACCGATCCATGTCGCCCTGGACTCGCCTGCAACTCGGGGGTCTGCGAGCCTGGCGGGGAGACGCCCGAGGGTAGCCCGTGCGTGATCGCGGGTGAGTGCCAAGACGGCCTGCAGTGTGTGGCCGGCGTGTGCGCTCCCGCCGGTTCAGGGGGGGAGGGATCCGACTGCCAGTCCGATGGAGACTGCGAGACCGGACTGCGCTGCGATCTCGTGGGGTTCGCTGCTCAGTGTGTTCCGCAGGGAAATGTTGATGCTGGCGGTGAGTGCAGCGCGAGCCGCGATTGCTTCGCGGGGCTAGCGTGCATCAGCGGCCAGTGTGCGCCGGTGCCGCCTGGCGCTCCCCCCTTCGGGTTGCCAGCGTCGCCAAACATCGAGTGCGACGAGCCCTCGGAGGGCAGCGTGCGAGCGTACTTCGAGGTCCCTGGCGCCAACCCGGCCGGTCAGGAGAAGGACTTCTTCCGGCTGCCGTTCCCCAACGACGCACGTCTGAAGAGCGGCAAGCCGGACCTGACGGGCTTCCCGACGCCTGGCGTCAGCTTGCTCCCGTTCGATCCCGTCCAGGTCTACATCGACGAAGTGGAGAAGGAGGACGGCTGGGGCGCGAACCCGGTGGTCACCTTCCGCTTCTCGGGTCCCGTGGACTTCGAGAGTTTCCGTGAGCCGACGGATCACAGCGTGCGTCCAGTGCGTTGGGTCGACGTCACTCCTGGCGATCCCTCCTACGGTGCTCAGGCAGGTCTGCGCTGGTACTACTCGGAGGGTGGCGGAAAGTACGTGTGTCGCGATTGGTTCGCGATCCGCCGCTCTGCGAGCTCCCCCCTCGAGCCCGGGCACACCTATGCCGTCTTCCTCACCACCGATGGCCGCGCCAAGAACGGAACGCAGATCGAGCGCGCGGAGCACCTGCAGGCGATGCTGTCGGCGACGGCGCCATCGGACTCCGTGCTCGCCGCGGCGCACGCCGCATACGCCCCGTTCCGCGACTACCTGACGGGGGAGAACATCGACCCCGGCAGCGTGCTGAACGCCTCGGTGATCACGGTCGGAGACACCCGCGCCCCGATGGAGCAGCTCGCCGCCGCCGTCGAGGCGGCACCGGTGCCGACCTCCCAAGGCTGGGTGAAATGCGCCGATGGCGTGGAATCGCCCTGCCCGGATCACACTGGAGATCGCGCCTGCGGTAGCGGGGATGCGGCTTACGACGAGTACCACGCGCTGGTGAGCCTGCCGATCTTCCAGCAGGGAGACGCGCCCTACCTCGCCTCCGGGGGTGCGATCCAGACCAGCGGTCCAGTGCGCAACGAGGACGTGTGCATGGCGCTCACCGTGCCCAAGGGCGCGACGATGCCGAGCGGCCGCTGGCCCCTGGTGGTGTTTGCCCACGGAACCGGTGGTAGCTTCCGTAGCCACGTCCGCCCCGAGGTCGCTGGTGCTCTGGCGGCCGCCGCCACCCCGGGTGGCAACGTGCCAGTGGCCGTGCTGGGCATCGATCAGGTGTCTCATGGACCGCGTCGCAACGGCTCCACGGAGTCGCCGAACAATCTGTTCTTCAACTTCGCCAACCCAGCGGCCGCGCGGGGCAACCCGATGCAGGGCGCAGCGGATCAGATCGCCCTCGGTCGCTTCGCCGCGAGCCTCGATCTGACCGCGGCGCAGACCGGCGGCGACGCGATCAAGATCGACCCGACCGCGATCGCGTTCTTCGGTCACTCGCAGGGGTCGACCGAGGGCAGCCTGGGCGTGCCCTACAGCCACGTGTATCGCGCAGCGGTGTTCAGCGGAAACGGCGCGATCCTCCGGGATGCTCTGATCAGCAAGCGCAAGCCGGTCAACATCGCCGGCGCGATCCCGCTGGTCCTGGGCGACTACGACTCCCAGTTCCAGTTGCCTGGCGGAACCAACCACCCGGTGATGAACCTGCTGCAGCAGTTCATCGAGCCGGCGGATCCGATCAACTATGGCGTGCTGATCGGCAGAAAGCCGATCAGTGGGGTGACTCCGAAGCACCTCTTCGTGACGTATGGCCTGGGCGACACGTACAGCCCGAACGCGACCATCGCGAACTACATCCTCGCGTCGCAGGTCGACCTCGCAGCCCACGATGCATCGGTGGCGACTCCCGACGATCTCGGCTTGATGGAGCAAGCCGTGCCGCTGAGCCTGACCGACGTCGTGGACAGCACGGATCTCACCCTGGGCGCTCGGCAGTACATGCCCCCGGCGGGCACCGACGGTCACTTCGTGGTCTTCGATGTGGCGGCTGCGAACGCCGACGCGGTGCGCTTCCTGGGCATGGCCGTGAGCGGCTCCGTCCCCCAAATCGGCCAGTAAGCTTCGCGCAAATCCAGCGCCGCCACACCAGCGCCGCCGCCGAACCAGCGCCGCCGCCAAACCAGCGCCGCCGCCAATCCAGCGCTGCGTCTGCTCTGTTTCCACCCGGGAAAGACGTCCATGCATCTCGGATGCGGTTGACGACCGAGCGTGACCTGACGGAAACTGAAGAGCTACTTTTCGTCTGGCGCGCTAGGCAGCGCGTCAGTCAGACCGTGGGTGGGATCATCATGCATTGGAAGAGCTTGAGTCGATGGTGCGGCGTGATTGCGGCGAGCTGGTTCGGTGTGATGGGTTGCAGCAGCTCCTCGACGAACGAGACGGCGCGCGAGTGCACCTCCGGGGAGGTCGCCTCCTGCGAGCACCAATCAGGCTGCGTCGCGCAGAAGGCATGTGATGGAAAGGTGTTCGGTTCCTGCGAGTGCGTCGGCGCCGGCGGCAGCTCGGGCAACGGAGGCTCCGCGGGCAACGGCAACGGCGGGGTCGGTGGAGCTGGCGCGACTTCCGGTGCTTCCTCCGGTGGGTCGACGACGGGTGGGGTCGGTGCCACGGGCGGTGCCGCTGGTTCCAGCGGGAGCGCTGGCGTTGGCGGGACCGGCGGCGGCGGAGGCTGTACGGGCACTCAGGAGCTGTGCGGTGGTTCTTGCGTGGAGCTGGACAATGACGCGAAGCACTGCGGCCGCTGTGGACATGACTGTCTCGCTGGCACGTGCAGCGACGGGAAATGTCAGCGCTTCACCCTGGCGAGTCCGAAGGACCCGATCGGCATCACCGCCGACGACACCACGGTCTTCTGGGTGGACGCGGACGCCGGGGAGATCCAGAGCGCGCCTCGAGGCACGGCGAATCAGCACAACACGCTGGCGACCGGTCTCACGAACCCGTTCGCCGTGGTCATCCAGGATTCGGATCTGATCTTCATCGAGAAGGCGACGAATGGCCGCGTGCGGCGCATCCCCAAGGCTGGCGGAACGCCGGTGGGGATCGCCGGATCTCAGGTCACGCCATCCGCCTTGGCGGCGGACGCGAGCTCGATCTACTGGGGCCTCGAGGGCACGGACCAGATCACCGACGGCACGGATACCCGCCCCGCATCAAATCCACAGGGAATTGCAATAGACGCCGCGGGGGTGTTCTTCACGACGTTCACCGAGGGGTCCATCCGACGCGCGCCGCGAGATCTGGGCGCCGCGCAGCCCACCGCCGAGCTGATCGCCTCTCAGACCAAGCCGACCGCGATCACCGTGAACGCGACCCACGTCTTCTGGGTGAATCGCGACCCGTCGGGCGGCGTCTACAGCCTGCCCAAGGCGGGCGGTCCCTTGATCACGCTCGACACCACGGATACGCCCTACGACGTCGAGGTGGACGCGAGTCACGCCTACTGGCTCACTCGCGAGAGCGGCGGACAGCTGCGTCGCCGCGGGCTGTCGAGCGGTGCCGTGGAGACGCTCGCGACGGGGCTCGGCGCCGTTCACAGCTTGGTCATCACCAGCGATGCGCTGTACTGGACGGTGCAGCACGCCACCAACGCGCGGGTTCAGGGTCTCGCAAAGCCCTGAGCGTCGCAAAGCCCTGAGCGTCGCAAAGCCCTGAGCGTCGCAAAGCCCTGGGTCTCGCAAAGCCCTGAGCATCGCACAGCCCTGAGCATCGCACAGCCCTGGAGGATCGCGTGATCACCAGCGATGCGCTCTACTGGACGGTTCAAGGCAGCAGCGGGAGCAACGGACGCGTGCTCGGCGTCATGAAGCCCTGAGTCCTACGCCCAGGCGCGGGGCGCTCAGTAGCCGAAGTCGGGCTTGTTGGGCTTCGGTGCTGGCGCCGCGGGCTTGGGCCCCGGCGCTGCGGGCCTGGGCTTCACGGGAGCCGCAGCGGGTCTGGGCGCTGGCTTCCCCGCAGCCTGCCCTGTTGCCTTGGCTTCGTCCGCCTTGGGCTCGTCCGCCTTCTCGTCTTCCTTGAGCTTGTCCTCGTCGGCCTTGAGCTTCGCTTCGTCGGCGTCGAGCTTCGCTTCGTCGGCCTCGAGCGCGGCCTTGTCGGCCGTGGCGCTCTCGTCTGGCTTCGGCTCGTCCGCGGCGGGTTCGGTCGGTGGCGCGTCGGCTTGGGCCGCGGGCTCGGCAGGCGGAGGCTCTGGCGTGCTGCGGAGCAGGAACACCGCGCCTAACCCCAAACCCCCGAGCAAGAGCAGTCCAGCGGCGCCTAGCCCGATGAACAACCCCGCGTTGCTCTTCTTGGGCACCTGGACCATGTCCTGCGACTGGCTCCAGTTCGCCCTTGTATCCACGGGGAGATTGGGCTGCTGCGGCGTCATCATGCCGACCGCCTGCACCTGGCCGCTCATGTCTGCGGGCGCCGCAGGCAGCTGACCGCTCAGATCGGCCGGAGCGCCAACCTGTGCTCCCGCGTAGCCGCGTCCCTGGCTCCAGGCCTCGAGAGCGTCACGGAACTCTTGCGCAGACTGGAAACGCTCGTGGATCTCGCGCGCCATCGAGCGCTGGATGATGGCGCGGAAGCCCGCGTCGAGGTGCGGCGCGACCTCGTCGATGGGCCGCGGTGGACTGAGCACGATGGCGAACAGTAGCTCGTTCAGCGTCTCGGCGTCGAAGGGCACCACGCCGGTCACGCACTGATACAGGATCACGCCACAGGAGTAGATGTCGCTGCGCGGATCGGAGCGCGCGGCGCCGCGGGCCTGCTCCGGAGACAGGTAGTACGGCGTGCCCATCAGCATGCCGGTCTTGGTCTTGCTGTGCTCGGAGTCGTTCAGCTGGTTGAACTTCGAGATGCCGAAGTCGATGATCTTGACGAAGTCCTTGTGCCCAGCTTTTTCCTTGAGGATAAAGATGTTGTCGGGCTTGAGGTCGCGATGGACGATGCCGGCGTTGTGCGCCGCGGCGAGGCCATCGAGCAGCTGGAGGAAGATCGGAACGGACTGCTCCGGGGTGAGCACCTGGCGCTTGATCCGTGAGGATAGCTCCTCACCGTCCAGCATCTCCATGACCATGAAGCGGTCGCCGTTCGGGAGGTTGCCGAAGTCGAGGATCTCCAGGATGTGATCCGAACCAATGCGACCTGCCGCCTGCGCCTCGCGCTCGAAGCGCTGGACGACGTCGGGGCGCTCCGCGGCATCGCCGAGCAGTACCTTGATCGCGACGCGTCGAGCGATGCGGGTGTTCTCCGCTTCGTACACCGCGCCCATACCGCCTTCGCCGAGCAGACGGACGATTCGGTACTTGTCATCGATGATGTCGCCAGGGCTGAGTGCCATCGTCTATGAATGTCCCTGTTTTTCTGGCTCTGCGCAAACTCGAACGGTCAATCCGAGGACACTTCGGGCTGCCGCGCGGCTCGCGGTTCCCCTCGGGGATGAGTGCTTGAACGTATATCCCCGCAATCCATGCGTTCGGTCACCCGACTTGCAGCCCGCTCCTCGGTTTCCTCCAGAGTGCTGCTCGGATGCACCCCTGGGGCCTCGTGGCTCGCAGCCCTGGCGGCGCAGCCCGTGTCCCGACGGTCCAGCAAGCCGCATAGCTAGGCAAAAACCCTCGGGTGGGGCTAGCATCCGCGCTCATGACAGCCCGCCCCTCGTCGCCCGAACGCGCTCTCTCTCCTCGCCCCGCCCCGCGCACCCTCGGACAGCGGATCCGCAGCGGACTGGCGCTTCCGCTGATCGCTTCGATCGCGCTGACGTCGCTGCCGGTGGTGGCGCAAACCGCCGACGAGACCGCGGGCGCGCGCTCCCTCGCCGAGCAGGGCTTCAAGGCCTACAAGGCGGAGAACTGGCAGGAGGCCCTGGATCGCTTCGAGCGCGCGGAGTCGTTGCTTCACGCGCCGCCGCATCTGCTCTACGCCGCTCGCGCCAGCGCGAAGCTCGGCGGCTACGTCAAGGCGCGGGAACTCTACAACAAGATCCTCCGGGAGACGCTGCCGAAGAACGCCCCAGGCGCGTTCAAGCAAGCGCAGAAGGACGCCGCGACGGAGCTACCCGAGGTCGAGAAGAAGATCGCCTACCTCACCATCTCGGTCAGCGGCCCCAAGGCCGGTGAGGCGGACGTGAAGCTGGATGGCGCCGAGGTACCCAAGGCGCTGATCGGGGTCGAGCGGCCCGTCGACCCCGGCACGCGGAAGGTCTCGGTGTCGGCGCCAGGCTTCGTTGCCCAGGACAAGGAAGTGAGCCTCGCGGAGGCCGCTCACGAGTCGATTTCCATCGAGCTGGTGGCCGATCCCAACGCCGTTGCCGCGGGTGCTGCCGAGGGCACCGGTGAAGGCGGATCCGGGTCGGACGGGGGTGAGGGCGAAGGCACCGGGGCGA
>JAGQIY010000713.1 GCA_020430865.1 Myxococcales bacterium | reverse complement strand
CGGCTCAAGCCACCTTTCCCCGCGCAATATGGTGTGTTCGGGATGCCGAGCACGGTGAACAACGTCGAGACCATCGCGATCATGCCCTCGGTCTTCGAGGTGGGCGGCGACGAGTTCTCGAAGCTCAGCGAGTTACACGCCTTCAATGATGGCGGAGCGCGGTTGTTCGGGGTCAGCGGACACGTCAAGACCCCCGGCGTCTACGAGGCTGCCGTCGGCTTGACGCTGCGCGAGCTGATCTATGACCTGGGCGGCGGAATCCTGGACGACCGCCCGCTGCTGGGTGTGATTCCCGGCGGATCTTCCTGTCCGATCATGCTCGAGGACGAGATCGTCAATGTCGACGGTGATGAGCGCTTCGCCCCCTACAACGGCAAGAGCGTCCTTGACCTGCCGATGGGCGTCGACACCTATCGCCGCACCGGCAACATGCTCGGCACATGTTGCGCCATCGTGCTCAGTGATCGAGCTGACCCGGTCCTCGCCTGTCAGAACCTGATCCACTTCTACAAGCACGAGTCGTGCGGGCAGTGCACGCCCTGCCGCGAGGGGTGTGGCTGGCTCGAGCGCATCTTCGACAAGGTCGTGCAGGGCACTGCGACCTTGGAGGAGCTCGATCGAGTTCACGAGATCGCGTCCAACATCACCGGCAATACCATCTGCGCGTTTGGCGATGGTGCGGCCACGCCCATGCTGGCCTTCATCCGCAAGTTCCGGAAGCACTTCGAGGACTACGTGCAGACCGGCGGCAAGAACCAGACGGGGGAGCTCGGCTGGCTCGTGAGCGACCGTCGGGCGGCCGAGTAAGGGACCGGAACGGAGTCATCACATGGCTGGAAATCTCTTCTTCGTGGTGTGTGCCTTGGTCGCCCTGGTCGGCGCGCTCGGTACCGTCACTTCGCACAACCCAATCCGCAGCGCGGTGGGCCTGTTGGCGACCATCCTCGGTATCGCGGGACTGTTTCTGAAGCTGGATGCACAGTTCCTCGCGGCAATTCAGTTGATGGTCTACGCGGGCGCGGTCGTGGTGCTGTTCGTGTTCGTGATCATGGTCCTCGGCCCAGACGCGCGGACGGACGTCGAGGCGGGCAAGGCCCAGATCTCACGCGCGTTCGCCGGCGGCTTGATGGCGCTGCTCGCAGCGGGAGCGCTGTTCCTGCTCGCCAAGGGCGGGCCGACGCCAACCGTGTTCGCCAAGGCGATGCCGGGGCACGGTGACGTGGAGGCGGTCGGCGGACAGCTCTTCACCCAGGGCATCGTGCCCTTCGAGCTGGCGACGGCGTTGCTCATCGCAGCCGCCATCGGCGCGATCGCCATCGCGCGCGGCAAGGCCGTGCGCGTCGACAAGCCTCGTGCCCTGCCGAAGGGCAAGTACTTCGGTGGCCCGGCACATCCTCGGGATGTCGCCGCCCAGGTAGACACCGGAGTTCGGAAGGACGGTGCACATTGAATCTGCTCGGAAACGTACTCGAGCACTACGTGATGCTTTCGGGGCTGATCTTCTCGATCGGCGCCGTTGGCTTCTTGGTGCGCAGGAACGTGCTGGTTCAGCTGATGTGCATCGAGCTGATGCTGAACTCGGTCAACCTCGCCTTGGTCGCCTACAACCGCGTCCACGTCGGGAACATGACCGGGAACGTCTTCGCCTTCTTCGTGATCGCCGTAGCGGCAGCCGAGGCTGCCGTGGGGTTGGCGATCGTCATCGCTTTCTACCGGTTGCGTTCCTCGGTCCAGAGTGACGAGGCAGACGCTTTGCGCCACTGACGCGGGCAACTCGAGACCATGCACACGCTCCAAGTTGTTTTCCCGGATCAAGACTTCACGCTGCTCGCGGTCATCCTCGGCTTGCCGCTGATCGGCGCCTTCATCAACGGCGTCTTCGGCAAGCGCCTCGGTCGCCAAGGCGTCACGCTGATGGCGCTGAGCGCCGTTGGTGGCGCCTTCCTCGCCGCGGTGACTGCGTTCTTCATGCTGCACTCGGCTCAGGGCCATGGTGAGCACGCGGTACGCTTCAGCTGGACCGCGTGGGAGTGGCTGTCACTCGACACTCCCAACGCTCGTCCGACGCTCTCGGTGAAGTTCAGCCTGGATGCGCTGAACTCCACCATGAGCCTGATCGTCACGGGCGTCGGCTTCCTGATCCACCTCTACTCCTCCAAGTACATGGAGGAGGACGCTGGCTACTATCGGTTCTTCGCCTACCTGAACCTGTTCATCTTCTCGATGCTGGTTCTGATCCTCGGCGACAGCTTGCCCATTCTGTTCGTGGGCTGGGAAGGCGTGGGCCTTTGCAGCTACCTGCTCATTGGCTTCTGGTTCCATGAGGACGCCAACGCCGCAGCGGGAAAGAAGGCGTTCATCGCCAACCGCATCGGTGACTTCGGGCTGCTATGCGCGATGGGCCTGCTGCTCAGCTACACCGGGGCGCTCGACTGGGCTGGCATCGAGGCTGGAGCCTCGGGGCTGGCGGCGAAGACCCAGATCTGGCCCCTGGGACAGGACGTTCCCATTGCCCACTACCTCGGCAGCTTCGGTGAGTGGTTGAGCCGACCGCGGTACGCGGATCGCTCCACGCTGGTGGCGTTGTTCCTGTTCCTGGGCTGCGCCGGAAAGAGCGCTCAGTTCCCGCTCTACGTCTGGTTGCCGGATGCCATGGCGGGTCCGACACCTGTCTCTGCGCTGATTCACGCTGCAACGATGGTGACGGCGGGTGTCTACCTGATGTGTCGCATGTCCGGCGTCTTCGTGATGGCGCCCACTGCGATGCTCGTCATCGCGCTGGTAGGCGCGTTCACCGCTCTGCTCGCCGCGACGATCGCTCTGGTCCAGAACGACATCAAGAAGGTGCTCGCGTACTCCACCGTGAGTCAGCTCGGGTACATGTTCATCGGCACCGGCGTCGGTGCCTTCACGGCGGGCTTCTTCCACGTGATGACCCATGCCTTCTTCAAGGCGTGCCTCTTCCTCGGCGCAGGTTCGGTGATCCACGCGATGCACGCGCGCATCCACGACACCGACGCCAGCCAGGACATGCGCAACATGGGCGGAATGAAGGCGTTCATGCCGCTCACCCACTGGACCTTCCTGATCAGCTGCATCGCCATTGCGGGCATCCCCCCGCTGGCTGGCTTCTGGTCCAAGGACGAGATCCTGTACATGGCCTATACCCAGGGCGTCACCGCCCCCGATGCGGTGCGCGCGGCTTACCCGGGGCTGGCCACCTGGCCGACGTGGGCCGGCAAGGTGATCTACGGGATGGGCCTGCTGGGCGCCGTGATGACCGCCTTCTACATGTTCCGGCTCTACTTCCGAATTTTCCACGGAGAATTCAAGGGCTGGAAGATCGTGAAGAACTGGGTGGACCCGCACGCGCATGACGCCCACGGGGACGACCATCACGACGATCACGATCACCACCACTTCGATCCAGACGAGGCTCGCGAGGGGCCCACGCCCCACGAGTCTCCCTGGCAGATGACGCTACCGCTCGTGGTTCTGGCCTCGCTCGCTGCGGTCGCCGGCTTCTTGAACGCACCACTGCTGCACCTGCACGCTCTCGAGCACTGGCTCGAGCCGGTGTTCAAGGT
>JAGQIY010000712.1 GCA_020430865.1 Myxococcales bacterium | reverse complement strand
GAGCAGGCCAGCGGCCGTGGGCTGGGTGCGCTCGTTGCGAACGTTGGCGAGGTCGTACTCCATCGGGTCGTTCACGAAGTAGCGCACCGACAGCACCACGCAGGCGACCCCGAGGAGGGAGCCTATCACGGCGATACCTTTGGGGAATTTGTTGACGGCCCAGGCGAAGGGTACGCCGTAGACGCCGCGCAGCCTGGCGCGCCAGCCCGCCTCCTTGGCGGAGTACATGGGCCTGACGCGCTCGGTGAGCACCAGGATTGCCGGCAGCACGCAGTAGGTCGCGAGCCAGCACAGCGCCATGCCAAGTCCGGCGATGATGCCGAAATGCTTGAAACCGCGGAAGTCCGTTGCCGCGAGGGAACCGTAGGCGATTCCCGCCGCGAGCGAAGCGGCGAGAGTGGCGCGGTAGGTCTCCAGGTGTCCGGTCAGCACGGCGGCCTCGACTTCCTGGCCCTCATCCCGGCGTGCCTCGATGTAGCGCGCCATGTAGATGATGCCGAAGTTGATGCCGTTGCCCGCGATGATCGACGCGAGGAAGCCCGTCGCCATGTTGAGGTAGCCGACGCTCAGGTACGCAAAAGCGAAGGACCACAGGCAGCCGATGCCGATAGTGACGCCCATCGCCAGTAGCGTGCGGAAACGCAGGAAGAAGAGGAACACCACGCCGAGAATCAGTCCGACGCCCCAGCCCCCGACGCTGATCAGGTCGTCGGTGATGGCCTTCTGTTGCTGGGCGCTGGTGATCAGGTTGCCCGTGAAGTGCACCTCCGTCGCGGGGTCCCAGCTCTTCGGGTTGATCTCCGCGACCAGGTCCTGAACCATCTTTTGCAGCTGGAAAGCCTCCTGGCTGCCGCTTCCGAGGGGCGTGCGAACCAGGATGGCGCCGAGCTTGCCGTCCTCGCCGATGTAGTAACCATCGACGCCAGGGCTCTTCTTGTTCGCGTCGTCGACCTTGCGCTGGAAGCGCTTCTTCAGCGCCTCGGGGCTGAGGTCGGGCACGTCCTCGTCGTCGAAATCGAGCGCCGTGCCCGCGGCCTTCTGGACTTCCCAGTCGTAGCGTTCTTCGACGTCGTCGTGGATCTTCTGGATGTCTTCGAGATCGGCGTACAGCGCCTTGTTCTCGTCGAAGAACTTCCGCACCGCGCGGGTCCCGTCGTCGACGCCCACGACGTACTCGGGGGGAAGGGCTTGGAGCTTGGGGCTCAGCGCGTCGATGGTGCGCTCCAGCGACTCCACGTTCGAGCCCGTGATCACGACCGTGAGAGTGGAAGCCCCGGCCAGCTTCTCGTTCACGCGTCGCATTTCTACGACACTGGGTTTGTGATCCGGGAGCAGTTCCTTGAAGCTGCTCCTGAGGGTGAGCTTGCTGGCGAGGAAGCCCGCGGGCAGCAACGTCAGCAGCGCCACGATCAGCACGACTCCAGGGTTTCTTACCTGGATCGCTGCCAACCAGCGGTGGAAGCGGGCGAGGAAGTTCTGATCGTCCATCAACTTACTGAGCAGCCGCTCCGAGGCCGCGAAGACGCGAAAAGGTGAAGAGCGAGGGTGGAGCAACCCATCTCCGCTGTGCAGCGCACGTGCCAGCGCTCGATTCGGATCTGGAGCCTGGACCCGGGGCTGACCACCCGTGCTTGGTGCCGGTGTAGGCGGTGCCTCTTACCTGGATCGCTCAACGCTGTCGAACGCCAGCGGCGCCGCCCAGCGGAGTTTCACTCGCTCGACGCGTGGGAGGTTGGCCACGTGGCGCTTGCGTTGCAGCGCCTTCAGCTTTCGAACCGGCGCTTCGAGTGACGGCGAGCGTTCCCTCACCCCCGAAACTCGAGCCTGGGTCAGGGCTGGAAATTGAACGGGTAGTTCAGCTTGCTTTCCATGCCCTTGGGGTGTTTGCCGAACTCCAGCTTCTTCAGGGTGTCGGCGGCGCAGTCGACGATCTTCGGCGTGAAGAGCGAGGAGCGCTCCTTGTTCAGCATCGCCTCCTTCACCTTGCCCTTGGGGGTGATCACCAGGGTCATGGTCAGGTCGCCCTTCAAGCCGGGGATTTCCTTCTGCACGGTCTCGTAGCAGCGTCGAACGCAGCCCCGGTAGGCCTGGACGATTTTCTGCATCGACTCGAGATCCCGGGGCTTGTCGGCGACTCCGGCGACCTCGGGCGCCTTCGAGCCGTCGGCTTCGTCCAGCGGACAGTAGGTGCGGCCCTTGCCATCCGCTGGGTTCGTTCCGCCGGCCTGGGGAGAGCCGTCACCCGCAGTGCCGCCTTCGTCAGCCCCGGCTGGGGTCTCCTCTCCACCAGCGCTGGAATCGGCCCCAGCCGCCGCGCCTTCGCTGCCCTGCTTGGAGTCGCCGAGGGTCGGAGGCGCGACCTCGCTGTCGTTGGTGTCGCTGGGCGCGGTGCTGCGAAGGGTCGATGCCTCGCAGCCGAACAGGATCGCTCCGCTGAGCACGGAGGCGGTGAGCAGGTTGGTCCAGGCGCAGATCCGCATGCGCTGGTTATATCACTCGCCGCACGTCCCTCGGCGAAAGGAACGCAAGCTCTCTCGTGCTCAGCCTGCCTGCAGGAACGGCGTCCACTCGCTGTACGGGTGCTTGGCGCTGAGCAGGATGTGCTTGGTCGTCGACCAGCGAGGCTTGTTGGGGTGGGCTCTGAGGCGCATCCCCGCCTCTTCCGGCGTGCGGTGCCCTTTGACGAGGTTGCAGCGACGGCAGGAAATCACCAGGTTTTCCCAGCTGTCGGCGCCGCCCCGGCTGCGGGGCAAGACGTGGTCCACGTTCAGATCGCGGAGGGACGGCTGCACGCCACAGTACTGACAGGAGTAGTCGTCCCGCATCAGCAGGTTCTTCCGCGTGAGGCGGATGTCCACGCGCGGGTTGCGCTCATAGCGCAACAAGTGAAGGACCCGGGGCACCCGCAAGCCGCCGCTGACCGTGGGCACGATGTCGTCCACCAGCCGCGGTGAGAGCTGGCTCCACTCGGGGAAGGCGTACAGCTCGCCGCTCTCGTCGAGGGCATGAGCCGCGCCGCCATACAGCAGCAGCATGGCCCGCCGCGCCGTGGTCAGGCAGACCGGCGCGAAGAAGCGGTTCAGCACCAGCACCGGCAGGTTCAGCACGTTGCCGTTGGTGCGCGGTCGCTCCCGATGCTGGTCGAGGCAGCTGACGGAGGCTGATTCCGTGCGGTAAGATGAATCGACGCTCGTGGTGTCGATCGAACCCTTGAGGCGACTGTTCTTCAGGCGCGTGCGGCTCTTCGCCTTGCCGGAAAGGCCGGAGCGGCTCGAGGCCTGGTGTCTTGGTCCCTCTGCGTGCGCCGCAGAGCCCTTCCCCCGTTGCGTCCTCACGTTGCAGGGACTGTAGCACGGAAGCTTCGTTCAGTAGGTGAGCCCCAGGCGAACAGCGCGGCACGCGTTGGTTACGCGCGATCGGCGTTGCAGCTCCGGCCGTGAGCAGTGCGTCGAGAGGTGGTCCAGCTCGAGATGGCGTGCCGTGAACCTGCCAGCGTCTGGCGTGCGTCTCCGGGGGCTTGAGAATTGTTACGCAATTTCAATGAGTTATGTGGCCGTTTCGGGGCCCCAGGTGGGTTCGGGGGTGAGGCGAGACGTTCGGTCGGCGCCGCACGGCTCGACCGCCGAAGTCAGTCGAGCTATGCGAGGCCCCGCTCGAGCCGGTTGGAAGAGAGCATCGTCCAACCCGAACACCAGCGCCACGCGGTTCGATCGCGAGCGGCGCACCGGAGGATCCTTTGCCCGAATCACTCGTCTCGTCCGCATCAGTCACTCTCCGCTCGTCGAAGGGTGGCTGGAGGTCGCGGGGAGTGCGCGCCGGGACGATGCTGGGCGTCGGCCTGTGCCTGCTCGTGATGGGCTGCGATCCGATCGGCTCTGGAGCCAACGAGGGTCCCGCCTGGCCGCCATTGTCGAAGAAGTGGTACGACCGCGCGCTCGAGAGTTACCGCGCGGCAGACATCGAGGACGCCGAGACGTCCATCGACAACGCGCTCCGCATCACCCCGGAGAAGGAGGAGGTGAAGCTCCTCGGGGCCCGGGTCGCGCTGGCGAAGCTGGACTACGACCGCACGGTCAAGCTCCTGAACGGGGTCGAGTCCCAGGATGCGCGGAGCATTCGCGGCCGCGCGCTGTGGTACGCCGGTCGCATCGACAAGGCGGCGGACGAGCTCGAGGCGCTGCTCGCGGATCCTGGGGTGCGGGACGAGTGGGCGGAGAACGTGGCCAAGCTCGCGAGGCGAGGCGGAGGGCGCTCTCCCTTCACGCTCTCTGGCTTGCTCGGGTACGGCGAGATGCCGCGCATCAGCGCGACCAACATGAGCCTCGTGATCCCCGTGGAAGTGAACGGTGAGGAGGCCCTGGGCCTGGTCCACACGGGCTACGCAGAGACCGTGGTCGACGGCAGCGGAGACCCCACCTGGATTTCCCTGCGGTTTGGTGATTCCCGTCAGCCAGGTGCCTCGCATCTCGAGGTGAAGGACGTGCCGGCGATCACCAAGGATCTCTCCGGCTTGTCGCGTGGGCTGAATGCCCCCATCAAGGTGCTGCTGGGGGTCAACCTGCTACGTCACATCCACCCCACCTTCGACTTCGAGGGCGGCCAGTTCGTGGTGCGTAGCTTCGAGCCGCCGCCCCCCCCGGCGGCGACGACGGTGCGCGTGAACTACGTCAAGGG
>JAGQIY010000711.1 GCA_020430865.1 Myxococcales bacterium | reverse complement strand
GTCGACGGGATCGACGAAGGATGGGCCCCCGCGGCGATCGAGAACGGGATCATCGGCGGGCTCTTGGTTTCCGCCGCGGATTTCAGAGACCGAACCAACGCCAGGCTGATCATCTTCATCCGCGACAACATGTACCGCATTGTCTCGGATCTCGACGAAGATTTCTCCCGCGTTGTAAGCGGAGAGCACCTGCGAATCGACTGGGATCACACCAGCTTGCTAATGTTCGTTGCCGCGCGACTTCGCGCGGCATTTGGTCACCCGACGACGCTCAAGGACGAGCAGGTCTGGAATCGGTTCGCCAAGAAGGAACTCCACGGCCACGACGGTTTCCTCGCGGTATTGAAGTATACCCTGTACCGACCCCGAGATGTCCTTGAGTTGCTGAATCGTACGCACCTGGTCGCACAGAATCAGGGACGCGATCAAATCGTGGAGAACGACCTTGAGGCAGCTGCGAAGGGTATCTCGCAGAACCGCCTCCAGGATCTCTGCAAAGAATACCGCGACGTTCTGCCTGGGGTTGAGAGCCAGATCGCGGCCTTCTCTGGTCGACCAGCCATCTCTACTCTCGGCGAGCTCACTAGCTGGTTGGGGCAGCTAGAGTCGGCAGATGGGCGCGAACTCGTCGCCGCTCGGGTCGTCCAGTCCCTCTACGGCATCGGGTTTCTGGGCTTTGAGCAAACGCAGGGAGGGTTCCAGTTCTGTCATGATGGGTCGGACCCCGCTCTCAGTGTGATGCCGGCCGGCACCCGAGTCGCGGTTCATCCTTGCTATCTGCGTGCCCTCGACGTCGAACTCCCCCCTGGAGAGGTGTTGGACGTCCTGCTCCGCGATACATCCTATGAATTCGGCGAAGATACGCAGGCTACTCGCCAGATGCATCAAATGCTGCTGGATCGAGTCCTCTCGCATCTTCAGCAACAGCTTCCACAGATACGCGAGGGCAACCCAGGACAACACGAATTCGAGAAATGGTGCGAGCAGGTGATCCGCTCTCTATTCGGACGGGTTCTGAGAAATGTGGAACTGCATCCCAACAAAGCGGCTGTGGAACGCCGCGATCTCGTTGGATCGATTGAGGCGAGCGGTGGCCCGTGGCGTCGGATCTCGGAGACCCATCACGCACACACAGCACTCTTCGAACTCAAGAACTACGCGGATCTCGATCCCGAAGACTACCGCCAGCTCGCCTCGTATATGGGGGGCTCGTACGGCAATGTGGGCTTCTTGATATACCGGGCCAAACGACAGAAGCCGAACAACAAGGAGCGCTCACACCTTCAGCTTCACAAGGGCAAGGGCAAGCACATCGTTCTTCTTTCGACAGAGATCCTGACTATCTGGCTCAAGAAGAGAAGCCTCGACGCGGCCCAAGATAGACTGGGCAGGTGGTATGATCTGCACGTTCGTCAGTTCTGGGAGATCCCTGCTTCGCGAGGCTAGCTCCAGTCAACCTACCAGCAGGAACGGTCAGCAAACCACCGAGGACGGGCGAGTAGACAGGGATCAACGCGTCGTCATCGACACACTCCCATCCTTCGGTGGAATGACCCGTGACGCGCCACGCACGGTCCATCGCCTGCCGAACTTCCGTTCTGCAGGTGGCCAGCACGAAATCGCTACCGTTGGTCCAGACTTTCATAGGGGTCGAAGGATGCAGGTTCTGCGCCAATGAACGGCCGTTGGCAAGGGATCGTTAGGCAAGAACACCCTTTCGGCAACCAGAAACTCTGTGAAATCTCGCCGTCGTTGAACAACCGTCCAGTCCCTGCTGGAAGTTTCGGGTCAAGCCAACTCTAGTTGCTGAAGAACCATGTTCCAGTGACAACGGAATTCCGGGACCTCGTTTCCGCGCGATAGCGCGCACAGAGTACCATCGGGATCCCAGTCTTCGCTGGGGAACCTGGGTGCCGATGACTACGCTCCCCGCATGGCGATCGTAGAGGCTCTGGAAGCGAACGGCGCGCGGCGTCTGAGGATCAAGAATCCGCTGAGCGGTGAGGCGATCGATGCCATCGAGGTGACCTCCAAGGCTGAGGTGGGGGCCGCGGTCAAGCGCGCTCGGGAGGCTCAGCCAGCCTGGGCCGCGCTGGGCGTCGCCGAGCGCAAGCGGATCGTGCACCGAGCGCTCGACGTCTTGATGTCCCGCCAGGAGGAGGTCATCGCCACGGTCCGCGCGGAAACGGGCAAGACACGGGTCGACGCATTGAGCATCGAGATCATCTCGAGCTGCGACTTCATCAACTACTGGTGTGGCCGCGCGCAGAAGGATCTAGCCGACGAGAAGGTCGGGCTGCACGGCTTCCTCAAGCCACTGAAGAAGCTGCGCGTCGTCTACGAGCCGCTCGGGGTCGTGGGGGTGATCACGCCCTGGAACGGCCCGTTCGTGCTCAGTACGGACCCGACAGTGCAGGCACTGCTCGCGGGCAACGCCGTGCTCTTGAAGCCCAGCGAGGTCACTCCGCGCGCTGGTGAGTGGGCGGCGCGTATCCTTTGGGAAGCGGGCGTACCGAGAGACGTCCTGCAGGTGCTCCACGGCGACGGGGAGACCGGAGCTGCGCTGGTGCAGGCTGGCGTCGACAAGATCGCGTTCACCGGCAGCGTGCGCACCGGCAAGAAGATCGCCGCCGCGTGCGCGGAACAGCTCCTGCCCTTCACCCTGGAGCTCGGCGGCAAGGACCCGATGATCGTGTGCGCCGACGCCAATCTGGAGCGCGCGGCGAACGGCGCGGTGTTCCTCTCGATGTTCAACACCGGCCAGGTCTGCCTGGGCGTCGAGCGGGTCTACGTGGTCGAGCGCGTCGCCGATGAGTTCCTGAAGCTGGTCGAGGAGAAGGTGCGCGCGGTGCGCGTGGGCCCCGGAGACGACAAGGAGATCGGTAGCGTCTTCTGGGACCGGCAGCTCGAGATCATCGAGCGCCACGTCGACGACGCGGTGAGCCAGGGCGCGCGCCTGCTGGTGGGCGGAAGGCGCACCGGAGACGGCCTGTGCTACGCGCCGACGTTGCTCACGAACGTCACCCACGACATGGCGGTGATGCGCGAGGAAACGTTCGGGCCCGTGCTCTGCGTGATGGTGGTGCCCGACGAGGAGGCCGCCATCGCCGCAGCCAACGACAGCGACTACGGACTCAGCGCGAGCGTGTTCACCACCGACGAGGAGAAGGCGATCCGCATCGCGAGGCGCCTGCGCGCGGGCTCGGTGATGCAGAACGACGCGGCGGTGATCTACGGTATTCCCGAGGCGCCCTTCGGAGGCCTCAAATCGAGTGGTCTGGGGCAGGTCCACGGCGGCAGCCGCGCGCTCCGCGGCTTCTGTCACGCGAAGCCCATCGTCCTGGATCGCTGGAAGCTCGACAAGGAAGAGATCTGGTACCCGCTGACCGAGCGCACCACCAAGAGCCTGGAAAAGACCATCGAGTTTGCGTTCGGAAAAGTCCTGCGCCGACTCATGCAGTAGAGCGCCATTGATCCCGGCGCGCCTCGCCCCCTACCCTCGAGCCTGATGCGACGTCGGGGGATGGTTGTCTGGGGGTTAGGAACGCTGCTGCTCCTCCCGAGCTGCGGCGAGCGCAACGCCGGCGCTGACGGGCTCTGCCCGCCGAGTCACCCCAAGGCCTACGACCAGCCTCCCAAGTTCAGCAGCTGCGACCAGATCCGGACCAACGAAACCGTCATCGACCCCGATGGCGGTCCGCCGATGGACAACGTCCACCGCTTCTTCTACTGCTGCGAGTAGGTCGCACAATTCATTCCTCAAGGAAACTGAACTCGGAGGACGCTAGAAGCCCAGGCTGTCGTCGTAGACACCGTCCAGTCGATACTCCTCGGGCATGTCCGAGTCCGATCGCGCCGGCTCGGCGGCGACCTGCGTCGCTGCGGCTGGAGGTTCCTCGGTCTCTTGCGGGGCTGGCTCGCTGGCCGTCGCCGACTTGCCGCGAGGGGCCGCCTGGCGCAGCGCCACTTCCCGACTCACGGGCTTTCGCGGTTCCTGCGAAGCGTCGAAATAGGAGTCGGGGCCTGCGTCCTGGGGCGGCACCGGCGCCTGCTCGGGCTCGATGAGCGCGAACGTCGGCTCCAGGGTCGCGGCCGGAGCCTGGTCCCCGTCGGCGGGCGCCGCCTGAGCTTCGGGCACCGCGGCGCTGAGCTCCCGCTCCACACGGTCGGGCAACTGCTTCAGCGTGTGACGCTGGTAGTAGCCGAAGCCGCCGACGATACCGAGCATCAGCACGGCGACCATCGCACGCAGCTTGCGACGACGACGCTTCCGCACGGCAGAGAGCGGGAATGGCTCGGCGTCCGACAGCGAGCCTCGGTATCGGGGCGGTGGACTGAGCAGCTGCTTGGCGAGGTCGCCGGGAGCCTGGTCCTCGTCGATCGGCGGCTTGGTCCAGCGCCTCTGCAGCGCCTGGCCGGCGATGTCCGACGTTTCTCCACGCTCGATCAGCCACAGCGAGAGCGCCTCCCCGAGCTCTGCCATGCTCTGCCAGCGGTCCTTGGGAGACTTCTTCAGGCCGCGCTCCAGGATCTCCCACAGCCCGTCGTCCTTCACGCCAAAGCCAGCGGGAGTGCCCACGGGCCACTCGAGGATGGCCTCGAACAGCTGCCGGTCATCGGTGCCAGCGAAGGGGCTGAGCCCCGTCAGACACTCGTACAAGGTCGCGCACAAACCCCAGACATCAGCGCGCTGGTCGATGTGCTCGCTGCCCATCACCTGCTCGGGAGCCATGTACTCGGGAGAGCCGATGGGCTGCCCCATGCGGGTGAGCTTCCGTTCGCTGCTGGCGCTCAGCTTCGCGATGCCAAAGTCCACGATCTTCGGCTGGGTCCCTGAAGCCGTGGGCACCAGCACGATGTTCCCGGGCTTGATGTCGCGGTGCACGATGTCGGCGGCGTGCGCGGCGCGCAGCGTATCCGCGAGGTTCACGCCCAGGCGGGCGGTCTCGGTCGCGGTCAGACGTCCTCGCTCCGCGATCCATGCCTCGAGACCGCGGCCGTCCAGCCATTCCATGATCAGGTAAGGACAGTCTCCAACCTTGCCGAAGTCGTACACGCTCACGACTCCCGGGTGAGTCAGCCGAGCGCAGGCCCTCGCCTCGATGGCGAAGCGCTCGCTCAGCTGCTCGACGGGCAGCGTCGGCTTGATGAACTTGATCGCCACGCGGCGATTCAGCAGCGTCTGCTCGGCTTGCCACACGCTGCCCATGCCCCCCTGCCCCACGCAGCGCAGGAGCTCGAATCCATCAGGTGGCGTCAGGCGGTCACTCGTGGGACCAGACGCTACGGGCTGACTGGTGATGCTGGGGGTCTCCGCGACGCGGGTCTCGTCACTGGACTCGTCGATTGGAGGAAGCACAAGGGGCTGATTCATGGTGTTCTCCTGAGCAGACGTCTCGCTCTCGGGGCGCGCCGCCTGACACACCCACGCCCTTTGCAGCCTCCGTGCCCACGTCGAGGGAACGCCTTCCACGCCTGGAAAGCGGCAGGTTTCGCCCCTTGTAGTGTTGAATACCCACGGAACCAATCGTGGCGAAAGGACCCGCCTCGGGATAGGGTGTGTCCCCTGCGACCAGCGAGTTCCATCCGAGTGCCGGTGCGTCGCCGTCTTGACCAGGAGAATCCCAGATGCCCCAAGCCGTTATCGTCGCCGCGACCCGCAGCCCCATCGGACGAGCGTTCAAGGGCTCCTTGGTTTCGTGTCGTCCCGATGACCTGCTCGCCAGCATCCTGAACGCGGTGCTCGAGAAGGTGCCGGCGCTTCCTCGCGAAAGCGTCGAGGACGTGATCGTGGGCTGCGGACAGCCAGCGGGCGAAGCCGGCTACAACGTCGCGCGTGTAGCGAGTGTGCTGGCGGGGCTGAACGCGCCGGGGGTGACCGTGAATCGCTACTGCTCGTCCTCGTTGCAGACGATCCGGATGGCCGCCCACGCCATCGCGGCCGGCGAAGGCGACGTGTTCATCGCCGCTGGCGTGGAGACCGTGAGCCGCTTTGGCATCGGCAAGGCCGACGGCATGGAGAACAGCATCAACCCCAGGTTCAGTGACGCCATGGAGCGCTCGAATCAACGCAGTCAAGGCGGTCAACCCAGCTGGGCGCCAGCAAGCGGCCTCCCGGACATCTACATCGCAATGGGGCAGACCGCAGAGAACGTCGCCGAAGCCGAAGGAGTTTCCCGCGAGGAAATGGATGAGTTCGCGGCGTTGAGCCAACAGCGCGCCGTCGCGCACGTCGAGAACGGGCATTTCGACCGCGAGATCACCCCGATCGTCGTCGACGGCGGTCAGAGCGTGAGCAAGGACGACGGACCTCGCCCCGGCACCACCGCGGAGAAGCTCGCGGGGCTCAAGCCGGTGTTCCGCCCCGACGGACGCATCACGGCAGGCAACGCATGCCCGCTGAACGACGGTGCCGCGGCGGTGGTGGTGATGAGCGACACCCGGGCCAAGGAGCTCGGCCTCGAGCCCCTGGCCCGCATCGTCTCGAGCGGCGTCAGTAGCCTGAACCCGGAGATCATGGGCCTCGGCCCCATCGAGGCGAGCCGCCAGGCGCTGAAGCGCGCGAACATGACGATGGACCAGATCGATCTCGTGGAGATAAACGAGGCCTTCGCCGCTCAGGTGATCCCCTCTGCGAAACAACTGGGGATCCCCTGGGAAAAGCTGAACGTCGCTGGCGGCGCCATCGCCCTGGGGCACCCTTTTGGCATGACCGGGGCCCGCATCATGACCACGCTGCTGAACAACCTGGAAGCTCACGACAAGCGCTTCGGGCTCGAGACGATGTGCGTCGGTGGCGGTCAGGGGATGGCGATGATCATCGAGCGCCTGTGAGTGCGCCGTCGACGCTCTGAGGTGTCGCTCGGGACGGATCCGCCGTAGAGTCGGCTCATGCGACTCGGCTACGTCTTCGGTTACTCGTCGTCCAACGTCCACATCGACATCGAGCTGATCCAGGAGGCCGAGCGCCTCGGCTACCACTCGGTCTGGAGCGCCGAGGCGTGGGGTAGCGATGCCGTCACTCCCCTCGCCTGGATCGCAGCTCAGACCAAGACGATCAAGCTCGGCACCGGCATCATGCAGATGCCCGGGCGCAGCCCGGCGAACACGGCGATGACCGCGATGACCCTGGATGCGCTGTCCGGCGGTCGCTTCCTGCTGGGTTTGGGCACCTCAGGGCCCCAGGTGGTCGAGGGCTGGCATGGCCTGCCCTACCACAAGCCGCTGACCTGGACCCGCGAGTACGTGGAGATCGTGCGCAAGATCCTCGAGCGCAAGGAGCCGCTGACCTACGAAGGACAGATCTACCAGCTGCCGTACAAGGGCCCGGGAGCGATGGGCCTCGGCAAGCCGCTCAAGAGTATTCTGCACGGCAATCCCAACATCCCCATCTACCTGGGGTCGATGGCACCCAAGGCGCAGGCGCAAGCCGGTGAAATCGCTGACGGCTTGCTCATGACCTGCCTGCATCCGGGGCGCTTCGAGGTGGTGGAGGAGAACCTTCAGAAGGGCTTCGCCAAGGCCGGCGGCGGCAAGAGCATCGACAGGTTCGACGTCGCCCCCGCCGTGGCGGTGATCATCGGAGACGATCTCGACGCCTGTCGCATGCCCCTGAAGATGACCCTCGCGCTCTACGTCGGCGGCATGGGCGCCAAGAACAAGAACTTCTACAACGAGTACGTGTCACGGGTCGGCTTCGAGGCCGAGGCCAAGCAGATCCAGGACCTCTACCTCGCTGGGAAGCGCAACGAGGCCATCCTGGCCGTGACCGACGAGATGGTCGACACCTTCAACCTGGTCGGACCAAAGGAGCGCATCAAGGAGCGCTTCCAGATCTGG
>JAGQIY010000710.1 GCA_020430865.1 Myxococcales bacterium | reverse complement strand
AGCCATCCACCTGATAGAAAGGATCGAAGAGCCTCGCGATGGCGCTCTGGGGCACCCCGGGCCCCGTGTCGGCCACGCAGATCTCGAACTCACCGTTCAGGCGCTGGACGCGCACGCCGACGCGGCCGCCCTCTGGGGTGAACTTGATGGCGTTGTCCAGGAGCTGCCCGAACGCTCGCGACAGGCGCTCCGCGTCACCCCAGCCAGGCATCCTTCCTCGCGGCAATTCGTGATGCAGCTCCTGGTGGCGCTCTCTCAACGCGTGCTGAGCGCGGTTGACGACGCGACGCACCAGCTCGCTCATGTCGTAGTCGCGGTGCATGAAGCGTAGCCGCCCCGTCTCGATGCCCGTCACGTCGAGCAGGTTGTCGATCAGCCCTCGCAGCCTCGCCACGCAGTCATCGATGGTGCGAAGGGCCTTCTCCTGCGTGTTCGTCAGGGGTCCCAGCTCGTGGTCGCGCAGCATGCGCACGTAGCCCACGATCGGTGTCATGGGGGTCGCCAGCTCGTGGGAGATGTTGCGGTAGAACTCCTTTCGGGCGCGGTCCAGCTCCACCATGCGCAGGTTCGCCTGGGACAGCTCCGCGACCTTCTCCTCGAGGTGAGCGACGATGCGCTGGCTTTCCTTGCGCAAATGCTCACCACTCACCTCCGCGCTGTTCTGCTCGCGGCGACCGCCTAGAAAGCCAGCGATCGTGTCCGCGAAGCTGCGCGCGTCGATCGGCTTCTGCAGGAAGCCATTGGCCCCCACGGCGAGGCTCGTGTCGCGGTTCCCCTCGGCGGTGATGGCGACGATGGGCACCTGCTTGAGCGCCTCTTCCGCGCGCAAGCGGAGCGTCACCTCGTAGCCATCCATGCCCGGAATCGCGATGTCGACCAGGATCAAGTCGGGGCTCACCTCGCGCGCCTTGCGCAGCCCCTCCATGCCATCCTCGGCTTCGACCACCTCGAATCCCGCAGGCTTGAGCAGCTTCCTGACCAACAGTCGGTTCGCAGGATCGTCCTCGATGTGCAGGATCTTCCGCACGTTGGCTCGCTCTCTTTCGTTGGAGGGGGCGATCATGGGTAGCCGCGCTCCCATGGCACCGCGCATCTTTCTAGGTTGCGAGATGTGAGCGCAAGCACGCCTTCTCGCTCGGCCCGGCCATTCCGCTGTTGCTCGCAGTTTACAACACTATCGCTTGCTTGCCCGCGCCTGCGCCCCGACAGCCAGCCCGTGGAAGACGACGCGCCGCGGCAGGGCTCTCTTTCTTCACGGAATCAAGCCCGTGCATCAGCGTATCCGGGGCCAGCTCGAGCGACGGCAGTCGCGGCATCCTGACTCGCCAGGTTCGGGGGTGAGGGTACGTCGTCCGCCCGCCGCCAGCTCTCCAGGCACACTGGGCGCCCCGCTCACGCAAGGCCTGGCTGCCGCGAATCCTGCCGGACCGAGGCGCGTGTGCTTCTGGTGTTTGCAACGCTGCGCGCTGCTGCTATCGCCCTGAGCGGAGAACCATGAACAAGTCGCTATTGCTTTGCTTGGTGCTCTGCGCGGGATGCGCGGATCTCACCGCTCCTCAGATCGATTCGAACGACCGGCCCAAGCCGCAGACGGTGAAGGCGGCGGCGCCGGCACCCACGCCGGCACCCACGCCAGCGCCGCCCCCTGCCGCCGAAGAGAAGATCACCGCGTCCCACATCCTGATCGCGTACAAGGGCGCCCAGCGCGCGAACCCCAAGGTCACCAGGACCAAGGAGCAAGCCAAGGCGGAGGCCGAAAAGCTGGCCAAGGAAGCCGCGAAGCCCGGCGCCGACTTCGCCGAGCTGGCAAAGAAGAACAGCGATGGTCCCTCTGCGCCTCGGGGTGGCTCACTGGGCGAGTTCGGCAAGGGCCAGATGGTGAAACCCTTCGCCGACGCGGCGTTCGCCCTCAAGCCCGGCGAGGTGACGAGCGCGCCGGTGGAAACCGGGTTCGGCTTCCACATCATCAAGCGCGACAAGTAGACCCGAGCTCCCCGATGCAGGGACCCGAGCCGAGGAAACGTCGCATCCTGATCGTGGATGACGACCCAGACATCGCACGCCTGCTGGGACGCGCGCTGATGGCCGACTACCAGGTGGACGTCGCGCTCAACGCAGCGGACGCTCTGGCGATCGCCAGCAAGCAGGCGCCGGACCTGGCTCTGCTCGACGTGATGATGCCAGGGGTGGATGGGTTTGGCCTGGCGGAGCGCCTGCGGCTACTCCCAGGGCTGTCTCGCCTGCCATTGATATTCCTCACGGCAAAGGGCGACGCTCGGGACCAGATCCGTGGAATTCAGGTCGGCGCGAAGCACTACATCACCAAGCCCTTCAGGCTGGGCGACGTGATCGAAAAGGTGAAGAAGGCAGTCAAGTGAGCGACGAACGAGATGCAGAGAGCGACGTGGAGCCAGACGAGGCCCCACCAGAGTCGGCTCCCACGGAATCGGCGCCGGACCCGAAAGTTTCCGCAAAGAAACTCAACCCGAGCCTGGGGCCTGCTCTCCCCGGCAAGGTCGCCTACCCCCTGGCGTTGCTGTCCGGCTTGCTCTACTTCGCTGCCTTCCCGGGCATCGATCTGTGGCCGCTGGCGTTCGTCGCGCTCACGCCGCTGATCGTGGCAATGCGCAACCAACCCACGCGGCGCGCGATGGGACTCGGCTGGCTGGCGGGCTTCACCATGACGATGACGGGCTTCTACTGGCTCATCGGCATGCTGAAGACCTTCAGCGGGTTCGGGACGGCGCTGTGCCTGGTGTTCATGAGCATCCTGTGCGCCTACCAGGGCGGGCGGATCGGGTTCATGGGCTGGCTTTATGGCCGCGCCACCAACCGTGGCTGGCCGGCGGGGCCAGTGTTCTGCCTGGCCTTCGCCGCCAGCGAGCTGGTCTTCCCGCTGCTCTTTCCCTGGTACTACGCCGCCACGGTGCATCAAGTCCCGGCGCTCTTGCAGCTCGCGGAGCTCGGGGGTCCGATCCTGGTCGGCTTGATGCTGATCGCGCCCAACTGGGCGCTCGCCGAGCTGCTCTTTGCCAAGCTCGATCAGCGCAAACCCAGGCTGCGCCTCGTGGCTGCCCTGGCAGCGCTCCCCGTCGTCGCCGTGGCCTACGGCGCGCTCCGCATCTCTCAGGTCGACGCGGCGGTGGCGGCCGCGCCCAAGGCGAAGGTAGGCGTGGTGCAGGCCAACATGAGCCTGCTGGCCAAGCGGCGCGACAAGGAAGAGGGCCTGCGGCGCCACCTGCGCCTCAGCCAGGAGCTGATCCGCAAGGAAGGGCCGCTGGACCTGGTGGTGTGGCCCGAGACGGCGGTCGTGCGGGCGATGGACGAGCGAAACGCCTCGAACTACTACGAGCGCGTGGTGCTGCCACGCATCGGCGCGCCCGCGGTGTTCGGCGCGGTGCTGGTGCGTCAGGTCGACGACGTGCGCCGCTATGTGCTGTTCAACTCCGCGCTGGTGAGCGACCCAGCGACAGGGCGCAAGGTCGAAGGACGCTTCGACAAGCACTACCTGCTCGCCTTCGGCGAGTATCTGCCGTTCGGCGATACCTTCCCGAAGCTGTACGAGCTCTCCCCCCACTCGGGTCGCTTCACGCCCGGCACCGAGGCCAAGCCGGTGCCCTTCGGGGAGCACCAGCTCGCCGTGTTCATCTGCTACGAGGACATCATCCCGAGCTTCGTGAACTCGATCATGAAGAACGGCGACGCTCAGCTCCTGGTGAACATCACGAACGACGCCTGGTTCGGAGACACGACCGAGCCCTGGATCCACCTCGCCCTGAGCAAGCTGCGCGCGATCGAGCAGCGCCGCTTCTTCGTGCGCAGCACGAACAGCGGTGTCAGCGCGATCGTCGACCCGGTGGGTCGCGTGGTGGCTCACACCGAGACCTTCAAGCAGCAGACCATCGCCGCCCCAATCGCGTGGCTCCACGGAGGAACGGTGTTTCGTGCTCTGGGCGAGCTGCCCTGGTGGCTCGCAACCCTGGTGTGCGTCGGGTTCGCCTTCGTGCGCAGGCGAGGTGGTGAGGCGAGCTAGCCAATCAAGGCACCCTGGATCACCCACACGCCACGACACGGCCCCCCGAACGAGCGCCACCAGATGTACGGAAACGAATAAGCGACGCCCTGGGCTCGTCCATCGGAGCGCCTTCGGTGTAAGCTTGCAGCAAGCCTCAATCGAGGGCGATGATTGGCAGGCTAGGTGTTCCGCCCAGTGGCGGACGAAGATGGGAATTTGGAGGGCTGGGGAGCCGTAAGCATTCCGAAGCCGTGGGTTCGCATCGCGGCTCCGGCCAGCAGACCCCTTCGGGTCACGGCGAGTTCAGCCCAAGCACGGACGCGGTTTGCGCGAATGAACCCGGTGCCGCGGCACCTTCCAGCTAACGAATACTGCGGTGGGACCCCACCGAACGGGATCAAGGGAGTACAACGCACATGAACATCACTTGGAATAAGATCGCGATCTTGGGCTTTGCGGCGTCGCTCTTCGCGTCCGGCTGTGTGATCACCAGCGGCGACGACGACGACAACACCGGCGGCAGCGCTGGCAGCAGCGGCAACGGCGGAACGGGCGGTAGCGGCGCAACGGGCGGTAGCGGAGCGACCGGCGGAACCGGCGCAACTGGTGGAACTGGCGCGACCGGCGGGACTGGCGCGACGGGTGGCACCGGTGGTACCGGCAGCCTCTACCTCTGCGATCCCGACACCGGTGAGCGCCCCATGGACACCCCCGGCGACTGCGGCGGCCTCGACGAGAAGGATGCCTGCAACGCCTGCATCAAGACCAGCTGCTGCACGGAGTACAACAGCTGCGTGGCCACTGAGCCTGGCAACCCCTGCGGCTGGGGTGGTCCGAACGGCGATGGGCAAGGCGAGATCTTCTGCATGGTGGACAAGATCCAGACCGCCACGGCGGATCCCAATCAGACCAAGACCTACGACGAGATCGTCAACGAGGCGCTCGCGACCTGCATCACCCCCGACTGCGGTGGCTTCCAGGCGACGGCAACCGACGACCTGTACGCGTGCATGAACACGAACTGCCGCACGGAGTGTCTCGACAAGACCCCCTAGCGGAATTGCTT
>JAGQIY010000061.1 GCA_020430865.1 Myxococcales bacterium | reverse complement strand
CTCGTCTCGCCCAACCCGTCGATGAATCCGCGCGGCAACGAGTCGAGCGAGCGGTGGTCGAACAGCTGGCTGCGCTGCGGGGTGAGGGGGCGATCTCTTCCGATGCCGAGGACGAGCGGGTGTTGTCAGACGCTCGCGCCGAGCTGTGTGCGCTCGGCCCGCTGGGACCGCTGCTCAACGACGACGACATCACTGAGTTGAGCGTGACCGGCTTCGGCCATGTGACCGCAGAGTCTGCCGCAGGTTGGCGCGTCGTCGAGCCTCCGTTCTCCTCGGAGGAGTCCCTCGAGCGTGTCGTCACGCGTCTGTGTCGCCTGGCAGGGCGCGAGCCCGCTCCAGAGGAAGCGGTCGTCGAGCGAGTCCTGCCGGGTTCCGTGCGGATGAGTGCCGTGCGAGGGTCCGTCGCCGGTGGTCGCTCGCTGCTCTCCCTGCGCAAGGCGCAGCGCGTGACCAGCGTCGTCGACGACCTGGTGCGTCGAGGGACACTGTCGCGTGGGATGGCCACGTTCATGCGCCACGCGATGAGCGGAGGAGCGAACGTCCTGGTGGTCGGTACGCGTGAGGCGCGAGCCGCCGATCTGCTCAACGCGCTGGCCAACCTGTGTGACTCGTATTGGCTCTGCGTCGCGGAGACCGAACTCCTGGCGGGGGATGCGCGCGTCACCCGTCTGACGCTGGATCCGACCAACGCCGCCGCTCCTCGCTTGCTCGGCGCTGCGGCGAACCTGGGCAACGCGCGGCTGTTGGTCGAGAACGCGCTGGGGCACGTGGCCGCTGGCGTCGTCGAGGCCATCACCGCGGGAACGCGCGGAGCGCTGATCTCCACCCAAGCCGGGAACCTCGAGCAGGCGCTGGAGCGCTTGACCACCGCCTGCATGCGCAGCGGAAGCGTCGCGCGAGAGGCGGCTCGCCACCAGGTGGAAGGTGCGTTTGACCTGCTGCTGGAGGTCGCCCAGCTACGCGACCAGCGCTACCGCGTGTTGCGTATCGCCGAACCGAACGGGCTATCGGCGGATGGCTTCGAAGTCGAAGACATCTTCGCCTTCAGCTTCCAGCGCACCGCCGCCGGTGGTGCCGTGGAAGGCACGTTCGCGTCGACGGGTAACGTCCCGAGGCTGGCGGAGGATCTCGGCGCGCGGGGCATCACGATGGAGCCGTCCCTGTTCACGCGCAACGGTCGCTCCTAGTATCCTGTCTCCGAACTCGCCCGCCCCCTGATGCGCTTTCCAGCAGGGCTCGAGCCCCGCCCCGGGCCCTCGGACAGAGTGGGTCAGGCGCGGACAGCGGCCTGCTTGGCCTTGTTCATCTTGCGGCTGAACAGACGCTTCTTGATAGCGTTCAGCTTGTCGATCATCAGCACGCCATCGAGGTGATCGTTCTCGTGTTGGATGGCGACGGCCAGCAGGCCATCCGCTTCGAGCTCGAAGGTGTCGCCGAACTCGTCTTGGGCGCGCACCTTGACTCGTTCCGCGCGCTTGACCTCTTCTGTTGCCCCAGGGAAAGATAGACAGCCTTCTTCCCACACCTGGGTCCCGTCGAGCTCGAGGATCTTGGGGTTGATGAAGACCTTCAGATCGCTGGGCTCGTCCTCTCCGGCAACGTCGATCACGAAGATGCGTCTTGCGACGCCGATCTGCGTCGCCGCGAGACCCACTCCAGGTGCGTCGTACATGGTCTCGGCCATGTCCTCGACCAGCTGTCTCAGCTCGTCGTCGAACGCGGTGACTTGCTGTCCCACTTCGCGTAGTCGGGGGTCGGGGAACTCGAGGATCTCGCGCAGGGCCATGACGTAAAGGAAGCTATCACCCGCTCACACCGCTCGCAACGCGAGGCCCCTCACCCCCAAACCGAAAGCGGCGCCCGAGCGGCTCGAGCGCGGCCCCGCAGAGCGGTACGGAGCGCGCTATTTACGGACTTTCCGTGGGTATTTCAGGGGGCCGTAGACATACGCATCCGAGCCGCATAGCTCCCAGCGCGGCGGATCGATGCGAGGCGCCTCCGTGGGCTGCTCGGGGCCGGCCCAGTCCACCGCGCCTGGCTTGCCGCGCGGACCCAGCATCACCGGGGCGATGAAGACATGAAGCTCGTCGGCGAGCTTCGAGGCAAGGAGCGACCCAGCGAGCTCGGCGCCACCTTCGCAGAGCACCGACACGACCTCGCGCGCTGCGAGCGCCTCGAGCGCCTTGGTCATGTCCACCCGACCATCGGTCCCGGCGGGGACGCGGATCACGCTGACGTGGAGATCGCTGAGGGCGAGCGCCGCCTCCTCTGGCGCCTCGGGCGTGGTGATCACGCAGGTCGGGATCTCGTCTGCCGTCTGCGCGAGCTGGCTATCCAGAGGGAAACGCAGCTTGCTGTCGATCACCACCCGCACCGGGTTTCGGCCCGGTACGTCGCGCACGGTCAGCCGCGGATCGTCGGCTACCACGGTGTTGATTCCGACCATCACGGCATCCAACTGGGTGCGCAGTAAGTGGACCTTGGCGCGGCTGTCGGAGCCAGTGATCCACTTCGAAGCGCCGGTGCGGGTAGCCGTTCGCCCGTCGAGCGACGTGGCCAGCTTCAGGGCCAGGTAGGTGCTGCCGCGGGTGATGTACTTCTCCCATGGCTTGATCAGCTGCTTGGCTTCGCCCTCGAGGACGCCGAGGCTGACCTCGATGCCTGCTTGTTCGAGCAAGCCCTGACCGCCGCCTTCGACGTGGGGGTTCGGATCCTTGCAGCCGATCACCACGCGCTTCACGCCAGCCTCGATGATGGCGTCGACGCAAGGCGCGGTTCGCCCTTGATGGGCGCACGGCTCCAGCGTGACGTACAGGGTCGCGCCCTTGGCCCTCTCTCCGGCCTCCTTCAGCGCAGTGATCTCAGCGTGATCTTCGCCAGCGGTCTCGTGGTGACCCGTGCCGACGATCTCCTTGCCCTGGGCGACCACGCAGCCCACGTGGGGGTTGGGCGAGGGATCGCCGCGCCGCCCTGCTTCCAGAGCCTTGGCCATCATTTCGGCGTCGAGATCACCCATCGTCAAATCTCCTGGCTCAGTGCGCTCGCGACTGAACCAGCTTTCCCATCTCGGCCATGAACTCGTCGATGTCGCGGAACGAGCGGTACACACTCGCGAAGCGCACGTAGGCCACCTCGTCCAGATCCTTGAGACGCTCCATCACCTTCTCGCCAATCAGGCGAGAGACGATCTCCTTCTCGCCAGACTGCCCCAGCTCGCGCTCCAGCGCCTCGGCTGTCTCGTCCAGGCGATCCGCTGGCACTGGCCGCTTGTTGCAGGCGATCTGAAGGCTGCGTAGCAGCTTCTGGCGATCGAAAGGCTCGCGCCGCCCGTCCTTCTTGACCACCGTGGGCAGCGAGTGCTCGACGCGTTCGTAGGTCGTGAAGCGCTTCTTGCACGCGTCACACTCGCGGCGTCTCCAGACGACGGTGCCGCCGGAGGCGAGTCGAGAGTCGGTCACACGACTGTCCGTGTGGCTGCAGAAGGGGCACTGCATGGTTCACGAGGGGGAACGGGGCCGGTGTGGTAGTACCGCCGCTCTGAAATGGCCAGCATAGATTCAGGCTGGCGCAGGGGCGTAAACCGCCCCGCCCTGCGCGTCGCAGTGTGGGCCGGACGAGTCAAGGGGCTGGCCGGGTATGCCCAAATTGTTGAACGTTGGCGTCGAGCCGGCTGCGGGACCAGCTGCCGGATGGCAGTCGCCGGCTAGTCCTTGTAGCGGCTCAGCACCAGGGTGGCGTTCGTGCCGCCGAAGCCGAACGAGTTGCTCATCGCGTGCTCGAGGCGTCGCTCGCGTGCCTGGTTCGGCACGTAGTCGAGGCGGCACTCCGGGTCTGGATCCGTCAGGTTGATCGTTGGCGGGATGGCGCCGGTCTCGATCGCCTTGGCGCAAACCGCCGCCTCGACCGCGCCAGCAGCGCCCAGCAGGTGGCCCATCATCGACTTGGTCGAACTCACCCAGAGCTCGTGGTCGACGGCGTGGCTGCCGAACACCGCTTCCACTGCCTTGCTCTCCTCGATGTCTCCAGCGGGGGTCGAGGTGCCGTGAGCGTTCATGTATCCGATGCTCTCGGGGGAGACCTGCGCGTCCTCCAGAGCCAGGCGCATGGAACGGATCGCGCCTGCCCCGTCCGGGGCGGGCTTGGTGATGTGATAGGCGTCGCTCGACGCACCAAAACCCGTAATTTCCGCGTAGATTTTTGCGCCGCGGCGCTTGGCGCGCGTCAGCGACTCGAGGATTAGCGTCCCCGCGCCTTCGCCGCAGACGAAGCCGTCCCGGCCCTTGTCCCAGGGGCGGCTGGCTGCGGTGGGGTCGTCGTTGCGTCGCGAGAGCGCAAACATGGCGCTGAAGCCCGCGATGCCGATCGGCGTGATGGTGGCCTCTGCGCCACCCGCAACCATCACGTCCGCCTTTCCTCGACGGATCCACTCGGCTGCTTCCCCGAGGGAATGGGCGCTCGAGGAGCAGGCGGTGGTGTGACAGAAGCTAGGGCCCCGGAGACCGTACTCGATGCTGACCTGCCCCGCGGCGAGGTTCCCGATGAGTGACGGGATGAAGTAGGGGCTGACCTTACCGGGACCCTTGGTCTCCAGGATCATCTTGACCTTCTCGAGGTTCTCGAGGCCCCCAAGGCCGACGCCGATGAAGCAGCCTGCGCGGTCCCGCTCGGCCTCCGCCAGCTCGAGCGCCGCATCCTGGAAAGCCAGCTTCGTCGCGCCCATCGAGAAGGTGATGAAGCGGGCCACCTCCTTCAGCTTCTTCTTCGGCATGTACTCCGCGGGGTCGTAGCCCTTGACCTCGCAGGCGAAGCGCGTCGGGTAGGCATCGGTTGCCTCGAACTGGGTGATGGGGCCTGCACCGCTCTCTCCCTTGAGCAACGACTGCCAGGTGGCCTCGGTGCCGATGCCGTTGGGAGTGATCAGGCCAATTCCGGTGATGACGACGCGTTCCATTGAATGCCTCATGGGGCTCGCGCCCCAGCGTGAGAAGGCGCACTCGGCGCACAAAAGGTCTTTGCCGAGCGTGGGCAGTCCGTGTGTTGCGGGTGCTGCGCTAGTCGCTCGGCTCGTCGGACAGCTGGTCGAGCCGCCTACGGCGACGCAGGTCGCTCACTGGCGACCTGCTAGCCGGGGAAGCGCCGCGATGGCGCTGGAAGCTCGATCAGAGGTCGCGCATCTGGCGCGACGAACGACTCAGCCAGCCTGGTGCTGCTGGATGTAGTCGATCGCGTCCTGGACGGTACGGATCTTCTCCGTGTCCTCGTCGGGGATGTCGATCTCGAACGCTTCTTCGAAGGCGAGCACGAGCTCGACCAGACCGAGAGAGTCCGCTCCCAGGTCGTCGATG
>JAGQIY010000709.1 GCA_020430865.1 Myxococcales bacterium | reverse complement strand
GCGTTCATGATTCGCTGGCGGTTCGTCTCCCCCACGTCTACCTCTCGTATCTCAGGAAGGCCGCGGGTAGCTCCCGGACCTTCAGGTGGTCAGGGGCGTCCTCGTACGGCACCCCCTTCGCGCGCTCTCCGATCTGGACGAGCCCGCTGGCGTCGATGGTCTGCTTGCCCATCTGCTTGAAGAAGACGGGTACGCCCGCCGCCTGGCAGTCGGCGATGATGCGCTCGGCGGCGGCGATGGGCATCGGCCTCGGCGTCTGCCCCGGCTGCACGCTCTCGCCGCCAACGACGACCCACTCGACCTGCACTCCACTCGGGATCCCGCGCGACAAGGCATCCAGCTCGATTTGGCGAGTGGTGAGCGGCAACCAGGGGTCCTGGATGGGGTGGTCCACCACCACCCGTCGCAGCCGGACTTCGCCCAGCAGCGGCTCGATGCTCAGCCAGCGGTGCGCAACATGAGCACGGGCGAGTGGCGGCCAGAAGCGCTCGAGGTCCTCGTGGCTGCCCACGGACGTGCCCCACCAGATGTTCTCGCCCTGGAAGCCGCGCCGAGCACCCAGCTCAGCCTGCGCCGCTTCGAGCGCCCTCAGCGCGCGGTCGACATCACGCTGGACGGCATCCCTGCCTGCCGCGGCCAGCGACTCGCGCACCAGGCTGGTCAGCCCCGGGACTTCGACGTCCATGACCGTCGCATGGACAGCGGCCGGTGCGCCCTCAAGCAGAGCGCGCGCGTAGTGGTGGAGTCTGCTGGCGCTGGTGCAAGTAGAGCCCCATTCGCGGCTCTGAAGCTGCCACGTCAGCTTGGCCAGCCTCTCCGGTCGCTTCGTCAGCGCCTGGAAGGTGTGCTTGGTGGCGTAGGCCATGATGCCGTAGAGCCCGAGCACCGTGTCGTCGTCCAGCGACTCGTGGAGCAAGTCGCTCATGCTGTTGGGGAAGACCAGTCGGGGCTTGGACCAGAGCAGTGGGTCGGCGAGCTTGTGCCACGCCAGGGCGGCGCGCCGCGACCACCCGCCACCATCCACCGAGGCACGCACCGTCGCCAGCGCCATCAACTGCTTCCAAGTCAGCGTGTGCTCATACAGGCGGGCCTCGACCAGAGCTTGGAAGCGCCTCACGTTGCCCACGGCGACTTCGATGGCGTAGCAGTGTTTGCACGCCTGCGTGACCTTGGAGCAGCCGACCAGTGGGTTCCAGCGGGTCTTGCCGGTCCACTCGATGCCGCCGCCGAGCTTCTTGCGCTTGTGCATCGTCACGCCCCCTCGACGCCGGGGACTCGAGCCCCCATGATTCGGAGCCACCGTCGAGCTCGTTCGCCCACCTCGACGCCATCGTTCGACAGCCCGCAGACGCACCTGCACCGAAGGCAGCCCTTGCACCACGTCCAGCCTCGACTGCGGAACGTCCGCAGGTCACGATAGACGACTTCGGTGGGTACCCCGACATGTTCGGCGAGTTCTGACGCGCGAGCCCCCGGCTGCGCCTCGAGCGCGAGCAACAGATGCGCATGTCGCACGTCTTGAGCGATGCGGCGTTGCTCACGGCATCCTGGGCGACTGCGGCGGCGAGGATTGGCCGCCCCATGCCGACCTTGCCGTCGCTGCCGGATCTCCTTGAGGGTCATCACGCACCCCCTCGCGTCATGCGCGCCTCGACCATGCGGCCGAGCACGGCCACCCCGGGCGGGAGCAACCGCCACTCAGAGACCCCTTTGCGCTCGGTCCAGCCGAGCGCCTGCCACTGGCAGAGCGTCTCTCGGAGCGTGTCGCTCAGGTCAGGGTCATCGCGGCCGATGTAGCGGCGCCGGAGTGAGTCGAGAAGCCGCCGAGTGGTCGTCCACACCTCGCGGCTCAGCGCCTCCAACACGATGGTCGTCAGAGGCGTTTGCCAGCCGCGATCGGCACGGAGGATACCCGCCTCCGTGTACTCGGCCAGGAGTTGGAGGGCGTCTTCGCATGACACCCGAGACTCGGCGAAGGTGCAGTTGTCGCCATGCCCTGCCCGCGGGGGGTACACGCATCCCCGGAGTCGGCGGTGCTTGCTCGCCCTGGCCTGCCAGCTCGACCCACACACGAAGTACAGGAGGCGACGCGGGCGCGCTGTGGAGGAACACTCTGCGGGATCCACTGCCTCGCCCTCGTGCAGCGTGAGACGGCCGGAGTGGGTCAGACGAACGCTGTAGACGGGCACCGTCGGGGCGGCCATCAGCTTGCGGTGGAACGCCTCGTCCAGAACGCTCATTGCGTGCCTCCCCAGAGCTCGAGTTGCGGCCTGTCCTCGGCCTGTGTGAACGCCAGGTGCTCGCCCACCGGCCGCCCGCGCTCCAGTGGCGGGAAGGCCATCGGCGGCGCGTCGAGCGCGTCGTTGATGCCCCACTTCGGGGGGTAGAAGTAGCGCAAACGCCGCCCGGGGGTGGCGCTGAACCGGGCCTTGATGCGCGAGCGGTTGCTCTTCAGCTCGGGGAAGGCGACCCGGCAATACTTGTCGGTCTCGCAGAAGAGGTTCTGGCAGTCGATG
>JAGQIY010000708.1 GCA_020430865.1 Myxococcales bacterium | reverse complement strand
GCACCCCACCCGTTCTGCCGTTGACCTCACCCTGGCGGGGATGATCGCCGTGGGCACGGCGGTCGTGGCGCGCAGCGCGCCGGCGCTGGCCTGGAGCGGGGCGATCCTGGTCGGGCTCGCGATCGCTCGCGCGGTGACCCGGCTCTCGGTCGCTCGTATCCGGGCTGCTGGGTTCGAGATGCTGTGGCGGCAACCGGAGCGAGTGCGCAGCATCGCGCGAAACGAGACGCTGGAGCTGATGTCCGAGGTGCGCAACCGCGACACCCGCGCGGCCCGCTACGTGGAGTTGCGCGCCGTCGGCTCCCCCGACCTCGAAATCGAGGTCGAGCCGCCCCGGGGAGAGGTGCCTGCGGGCGGTCGCCTCGAGGTGACGGTCAAGGTCACCCCACCCCGCGTCGGTCGGCACGGCATCCACGGTCTCTCCCTGGAGGTCCAGGGTAGTCCTGGCCTGTTCGAGGTACCGCTCACCTTCGCGAATCCGTACGGCATCGAGGTGCTGCCGCGTCCGTTCGCGACGGCGCTGCACACGGCGCGCGGCGGAAGAAGCCGGCATGGCGCAGAGGCGGGTAGACCGGGGCCCCTGGCTGGCGAAGGTTTGGAGCTAAAGGAACTGCGGGAGCACGCCCCCGGGGACCCGTTCAAGCGCATCGCCTGGAAGGCCAGCGCGCGTCGCGGCAAGTTGATGGTGCGCGAGTACGAGCAAGACGAGCGCGACGTGGTGTGGCTCGTGCTGGACGCCTCGGTGGAGCTCTGGTCAGGAGTGCCCGGCAAAGCACCGCTGGACATCGCGATCGACGAGCTGGCCGCGGTGGCCAGTCGACATCTCGCGCAGGGCGACCGCGTCGGGTTGGTGATCGTCGCCAGTCGTGTCCTCAGTTATATCCCCGCGGATTCTGGAGTGGGCCAGCTCGGACGCCTGATGGGCGCGCTGGCGCACGACACCGGAACGGTGGACGCTGATCGCAGCGACCTCGACGAATCCGACGTCGGTCTGCGCGTGCTCGAGCATTTGCGTCCGCTGGATCCCGAGGCAGCGACCCGCGTGCGCCCCACGGAGCTCGACCGGATCGCCCGCCGGGTGGTGAAGACGCTGCCTCGGGCCCCCTTTCAGGTGCACGAGCCCCTCGGCAATTCGAAGCGGGAGCGCACCTTGCGGCAGTACCTGCTGGCCTTCGGCATGGGTTCTCCACCGCGTCAGGAACCGGAGCGCAACGCCACGGATCGCTCGCTCGGACAGGCGCTCGCGCGCATCACACGGGAGAAGCCTCGCGCCAGCATGATCGCCATCTGGTCGCCGGCGCCCGATCTGGAGCTGCGTCCGGATCTCGAGCGCGCCCTGACTCAGCTGCCACGGCGCCGTTGCCACGTGATCTGGGTGCCGATGACCTTCGAACCCGGGCTGCCACGCACGGACCTGGTCGCCGACGCGGTGGCCGACGCACTCGGTCTCCGCGAGCGGGTGGCCGCGGCGCGAGGCGAGCGAGGCCTGCGCCGCCTGGGGGTGCGCGTGCTCCACGCGAAGCACAAACATCAAGGGCTCAGCAATCGATGAGGCGCGCGTCGATCGTGGCAAGGCCGGAGCACGGAGGCGACGCCCGTGGCTGAGCTCGAGCACAGGAACCCTCGCCAGCAGCTGAGCGAGGCCGGGCTCCAGGCGAAGAAGAGCTTCGGGCAGAATTTCCTCACGGATCCCAATATCTGCGCCAAGATCGCGGCGCTGGCTTGCCCGGATCGCGGCACAGTCGTGGAGATCGGTGCCGGTCTCGGCGCGCTCACAGCGCCCCTCCTGGAGCGCGCCGATCGCGTGATCGCCATCGAGCGCGATCGCGATCTGGTCCCCTGCTTGCGCGAGCGCTTCGCAGATCCGCTGGCGGCCGGCAGACTCGAGGTTTGCGAGGCGGACGCCAAGAGCTTCGACTACGCGGACCGCTTCCAGACGGCGATCCAGCCGCGCGTGTTGACCGGGAACCTCCCTTACCAGATCACCGGTCCTCTGCTGGAGCGCGCGGTCTCGGTAGCCGACGAGATCGAGCGGGCGGTGTTCATGGTCCAGCTCGAGGTCGCCGAGCGAGTCGCGGCCCAGCCGGGCAACAAGGTCTACGGTGGCCTCAGCGTGTTCGTGCAAGCAGCCTTCGAGGCTCGGCGAGCCTTCGTGGTGAAGCGAACCGCCTTTCATCCTCAGCCGAACGTCGACTCTGCGGTGATCGAGCTGGTCGCTCGCAGACCGGCCGTTGCGGAGGAGACGCCGCTCTTTCGCGCGTTGGTGAAGGCTGCCTTCGCAGCGCGCCGCAAGACGCTGCGCAACGCCTGGCGAGGCGTCGCTGAGGAGCACCTCGTCGAGGCTGCACAGGCAGCCACGATCGACCTGGACCGGCGGGGAGAGACGCTCGACGTGAGAGAGTTCGCTCGCATGGAGAAGGCACTGCTGCGCCTGAGAGGTGGAGCGTGAAGCGCCGAGGCCTGCTCGTGTTCCTGGGGCTGCTGTTGACTGGCTGCCCCGAGGACGAGCCGAAGGATGAGCTAGTGGAGCGCGCGGTGTTCGGCGTGTTCTTTGGCGGCCAGGTGCAGGAGCGCAACGAGGTGCCCTTCGAGATCGACCGGCGCAAGCAGACGCAGGGTCTGCGGGTGGACTTCCAGAGCGTCCTGACTCGAGACGTCCCGATACGCTGGGAGTGGGATCGTCCAGCTCCGCGCGGAAAGCGACCGACGCACTCGAGCCGGGTGACGGAGCTGGGCAGCGGCGTCGCCCCCAAGGGCAGCCAGCGCTTCGAGACCCAGCTCGAGCTGGCCCCGGGGGACCCGCTCGGCGAGTGGAACGTGCGACTCTTCGTCGACGATCGGCTGGTGCTCGATCAGCGCTTTCTGGTCTATAGCGAAGCCTCGCGGCGTGCCGCCGAGCGCCGCAACGAAGACGAAGACGACTGAACGCCCCCCTGGACGCGTCGACGCCGCCGACCTCGTGGATCAGCGGCGCCAGTGTTCATCGGGAAGCGTCTCAGCCCTGAGCTTCGTGCTGCTTCTCCTCGTCCTCGGCGGCTGCCTGAGCTTTCTCGATGTCGGTCGTGACATGATAGCGCTCTGGCTCCGCACCCGCGAAGGTGTAGGTGCGCACGATCGGGGGCGGCGGATCGCCGTACAGCTCGAGCTGCACGGCCGCCCAGAGCTCATCGGCGATGAGCTGCATGTGTTCCGCGGTGCCTGGCTCGTCCTTCCAGTTGTCCAGCTTCTCGTCGGTCTCCTTCAGCTCGAGGCGGACGCGAACCGGGTCGACGTCGTCCTTCGTGATGAAGTGGTCCGTCAGCAAGACTGCCTTGTCCTGGTTCACCTCGACGAAGCCATTGCCCACGGCGACGCGCACCTCTTGACCGTCCTGCGTGTAGCTCACGATCCCGGTGGCCAGCGCCGCCAACAGCGGACGATGGCCGGGCAGCACGCCGAACTCACCGTCGACGCTCGGAGCAGTGAACTCGGTCACTTGCTCCTCCAGTGCCAGGCCATCGGGCGTGACGATTTCGAGCTCCAGGGTTTCTGTCGCCATCTACTTCTCCTGCCCGACAGGCTGATCAGCCAGCGCTCTTGAGCTTCTGGGCCTTGGCCTTGACGTCTTCGATGTTGCCGACGAGGTAGAACGCCTGCTCAGGCAGGTCGTCCAGCGCACCGCTCAGGATCTCCTTGAACGCCGCGATCGTCTCCTTCAGCGGCACGTAGCGCCCCTCGAGGCCAGTGAACTGCTGAGCAACGAAGAAGGGCTGCGAGAGGAACTTCTGGATCTTGCGGGCACGATCGACGACGAGCTTGTCGTCTTCGCTCAGCTCGTCCATGCCGAGGATCGCGATGATGTCCTGCAGATCCTTGTACTTCTGAAGGGTCGACTGCACCTGACGGGCGACGGCGTAGTGCTCCTCACCGACGATGTTGGGGTCCAGCATCGTGGAGGTGGAGTCGAGCGGATCCACCGCGGGGTAGATGCCCAGCTCCGCGATGGAGCGCGAGAGCACCGTGGTCGCGTCCAAGTGCGCGAACGTCGTCGCGGGCGCCGGGTCCGTCAGGTCATCGGCAGGCACGTAGATGGCCTGCACCGAGGTGATGGATCCCTTGGTCGTCGAGGTGATGCGCTCCTGGAGCGCCCCCATCTCGGTGGCCAGCGTGGGCTGGTAACCCACGGCGCTCGGCATACGACCGAGCAGCGCGGACACCTCCGAGCCAGCCTGGGTGAAGCGGAAGATGTTGTCGACGAAGAGCAGCACGTCCTGGCCCTGCTCGTCGCGGAAGTACTCCGCGCAGGTCAGCGCGCTGAGCGCCACGCGAGCACGGGCCCCCGGGGGCTCGTTCATCTGTCCGAAGATCAGCGCCGTCTTGCTGAGTACCGGTTCTCCGGTCTCCAGCTTGGACTCCGCCATCTCGAGGAACAGGTCGTTGCCTTCACGGGTACGCTCACCCACGCCAGCGAAGCAGCTCACGCCGCCGTGCGCCTTGGCGACGTTGTTGATCAGCTCCTGGATGAGCACGGTCTTGCCGACGCCCGCGCCGCCGAACAGTCCGATCTTGCCGCCCTTGCGGTAGGGGGCGAGGAGGTCGATGACCTTGATGCCGGTCTCGAAGATCTCCACCGTCGTCGACTGATCGACGAACTTCGGTGCATCCCGGTGGATGGGCAACGTGCTCTTGGCTTCGACCGGCCCTGCGTCGTCCACCGGCTTGCCGATCACGTTGAGGATGCGGCCGAGCACCGCCTCACCCACGGGCATCATGATCGGGCTACCGGTGTCCTTCACCTCGACGCCGCGCACCAAGCCTTCGGTGGCGTCCATCGCGATGGCGCGGACCACTGACTCTCCGAGGTGCTGGGCGACCTCGAGCGTCAGGTTGTCCTTCTCCGCGGAGATGTTGGGGTTGGAGGTGACGATCGCGTTGAGGATCTTGGGGAGCTTGCCCGGGGGGAACTCCACGTCCACGACGGGACCAATGACCTGGGTGATTTTTCCAACCGCGCCGGCTGCTGTCGTTTCCGCCATCTTTGCTCTATCCGTCTGCTCCGCGCCTGCGATCAGCGGGCGTCGTGAGTGTTGAGGGTGGTGCTTGCCGCCGCGGGGAGCGCGGTGGCGAGGGCCGCTCGAAACCAGTGACCCGGTCGGTCGAGCGGAGCTGAGTACGCTGGGTCCAGAGTCCTTGGAAAAAGGCTGGCCCGATGTCGCGCCGCGTCTAGCACGGTCGGCATGTTCTGCCAACGCGAACTGTAGGCCTGTGCAGGTCTCCTGGCAGGCCACGGGTGGCTCTGCCTACTCGCCATTTAGAGCCGACGGGCGCGCACGCACGCCAGAGACTCACGCCGCGCGACACCTCGCCGCACCTGTCCTCTCCCCCCCCAAACCAGAAGGGCAACTCGAGCGGTCGTGCGCCACGCTCGCTCAGACGAACAAACGCAGCTGTCCCCCGGGGTCGGTCGGACGGCGAAAGGTCGTGGTGGCCTCGGTCATCGGGTCCTCGATGCCTTGCTCGAACCCGAGTCGAGCGCAAGTGGAGCGGAACAGGTTCCAGATCATCTCGGCATAGTGCCCTTCGCCGCGCATGCGAGCACCGAAGCGCGAGTCATTGAGCTGTCCGCCGCGCGCCTCCCGAATGCGGCCCAGGACCTTGCCCACGCGCTCGGGGAGAGCCTGTTCCAGTCGCTCGACGAACACCTGCTTCACCTCCGCCGGCAAACGCACGAGGATCATCCCAGCACGCCTCGCGCCCGCTGCACGACAGGCTTCGAGGATGCGTACGAGATCTCGATCTGCGAGGCCAGGGATCAGCGGAGCGACGTTGACGCTGACATCGAGCCCAGCCTCGGCGAGACGGCGGATGGTTCGAATTCGCCGCTGGGGCGTGGCCGCTCCAGGTTCGATGCAGCGAGCCACGGTCGGGTCCCAGAACGGCACGCTGATCGTCACACCACAGGGCGTCTCTTTCGCGAGGTCGACGAGCAGTTCGATGTCGCGCTCGATCAAGGGCGCCTTCGTGATGATGTGGAATGGATTGCGATACTCCCCGCAGACCCGCAGACAGGCCTGGGTGAGGCGCAAGCTGGCTTCGATGGGCTGGTAGCAGTCGGTGTTGCCGCTGAACAGCACCGCCTCGCCTCGCCAGCTCTTCGCCTCGAACGCGGCTCGCAGCAGGTCGCTGGCGCGGGGCTTGAACACGACCCGCCGCTCGAAGTCACTTCCTGCGCCGAAGCCCAGGTACTGGTGGCTGGGACGCGCGTAGCAGTACGCGCAACCGTGGTAGCAGCCCCGGTAGGGGTTCACGCTCCAGCGCATGCCCACGTCGGGGCTCTGGTTCTTGCTGAGGATCGTCTTCGAGGTGTCCTGGTACAGCTGAAAGCCCTGGGTCGGAGCTTCGACGCCGTCTTCCAGCAGGTACTCCACCTCCTGGCCCTGAAACGGGTTCGGTGGGTTGTGAACCGGCAGCGGCCGCATGCCTGGAGTGTATACTGAACAAACAAACAGTCAACGCGCGGTGCTTCGATCCGCGCGTGTTGCCTGCCGGGTGCCGCAGAGTATGAACGAGACACCCGGGCTCGAAGGGCCTGTGACGAGCAGCCGATGATCAGCCAGGAGACCGTCGATCGCGTCAAGAGCCGGATGAACGCCATCCGCATCATCGGCGAGTACGTGAAGCTCGAGCGCCGGGGGCGCAGCCACATCGGCCTGTGTCCTTTTCACAAGGAAAAAACTCCCAGCTTCCACGTCAGCGACGAACGCAATTTCTATCATTGCTTCGGTTGTGGGGTGAGTGGAGATCCGATCCGCTTCTTGATGGAGCACGAGGGACTCTCGTTCGTTGAAGCGATTCGACACATCGCCGAGCACGAGGGTATCGAGGTCGTGGAGACCGGCGACGACCGCGACCGCCGCCAGGCTGCCGAGCAGCGGCGTCGCCTCGAGGAAATGTACGACGCGGGCGCCCTGGCGGCGGCGTTCTACGAGCGCATGCTGAGGGAGCACCCGCTGGCGGAGCTCGCGCGTGACGAGATCCGCAAGCGCGGTCTCGAACCGGATCAGCAGAGCGGGGACGCCATCGAGGCCATGCGGGCCTTCCGCGTGGGCTATGCGCCCTACGGCTGGGACAACCTCGCGCGCCAGCTGCGCGATCAAGGCGCGAGCGTCCACCCCGCGGAGCGCGTCGGTCTGCTCGTCCCCCGCAAGACGGGCCCGGGGCACTACGACCGCTTCCGGCACCGGCTGATGTTCGCCGTACTCGACCTGCGTGGCCGCGTGGTGGCCTTCAGCGGTCGTGCGCTGCCCGAGCCGAGCGAAGAGCAACTGGCCGGCGCGGGCCTGTCTCCTCTCGGAACCGGGAACAGCGACGCCCCGGCCAAGTACCTGAACAGCCCCGAGAGCCCGATCTACCGTAAACGCGAGGTGCTCTTCGGTCTATATCAAGCCAGACAGGCAGTCAGGGAGCGCGACCAGTGTATCCTCGTGGAAGGAAACTTCGACGTCGTGAGCCTGCACGCGCGTGGGGTCACCAACGTGGTGGCGCCCCTCGGGACCGCATTCACCGCCGAGCAGGGCAAGGAAATACGGCGCTACACCAATCAGGCCGTGTTGCTGTTCGATGGAGACTCCGCGGGCCGGCGCGCCACGGAGTCCTCCCGTGGGCCTGCCCGAGAAGTCGGCTTGGTAGTCCGGGTCGCTAGCCTGCCCGAAGGCGTGGACCCGGACGATCTGGCTCGCCAAGGCGGCGCGGAGGCCATCCGACGCATCGTCGGCGCCAGCCAGTCGATGCTGGAGTACCTGATCGAGAGCACGCTCGACGAGAAGGTCAGCGGCGCCCTCGACAAGGCGGAGCGGATCAAGCGCGTCAAGCAGCTGCTCGAGGAGGAGGACGATCCGACGGTGCGGGCGATGGCCAAGAGCTACGCGGACACGGTCGCCGAGCGCTTGGGGATCGCGGACGGGGCCACGCTGCGAGCGCTGGAAGCCAGCGTCGGGGTCGAGCGGTCCGGCGCGCCGCCGCAGGCAGCCTACGCGCGCGCTCGACGAGAAGGCGCCGAGGAGCCGCGCCAGGAACGCCAGGGCGGCCTCGATCCGCTCTCGCAGCGCCCCCGTGGGCCCGCGCCGCCGCAGCCCCCCGAACGGGCGAAGAGCCGCAACCAGGCCCACGAGATCGAGCGGGAAATCTTTGGCGCATTTCTCGACTTCCCTTCTCTGCTGGGAGACGCTGTGAGTTGGGAGGCGGCCAACTTGCTAGAGGGCGACCTGGCTCTCGGCTATGTCGCATTGCGTCACGTGTGGGAGAGTGTAGGGCAGACGCACACGGCGCTGGAGGGCGCATCGACGCGAACCGGCGTGGATCCTGGGCGAATCCTGGAGGCTCTTCCCGACTCCCTCGGCGGCTACGCCAGTCAGCGACTCGCGGCACCAAAGCACGATCAACTGGACCCATGCCGCGGCGAGCTGGTGGCGAATCTGCGCCGGCTGGAGAAGCTCCAGGCGGTGCGCGAAGCGGCGCACGTCGTGGACGAGCTCCACCAGGCTCAAGCGCAGGGCGACTTCGAGCAGGAACTTTCGCTCTTGAGCGAACGCTTCAGGCGTGCCAGGGAACGACGCCGCTAGCTCATTCGCGCCTGAGGAGGCGAGGACGAGGACTTGGAGCGCCTGCGAGGGCGTGATCAGGACTGCGAGTTTCTTTTTGGGGTCTGACCGCTCGAACGGGCGGGTCTTGAGGATTGCCTGGAGCGCGGGGAAGGTGCTCCAGGCTCGGCTGAGAGGAAAACGGTGGGAGCGAAACATCCGAACGGGGCCAAGAACGGAAGCGCACGCGTGGGAGACGGATCAGCGTCGAGTGACCAGCCGCCCGCGCTCGATGCAAACAAGGAAGAGCGCGTCAGCCAGTTGATTCACCGCGGCAAGAGCCAGGGCTTCTTGACCTTCGACGAGGTCTCCGCCGCGCTGCCCGGTGACAGCGTCGACCCCGAGCAGATGGAGCAGGTGCTCTCGCACATCGAGGGTGCCGAGATCGACCTGGTCGAGACCAGCGGCGAGCCGCCCCCCAAGCGCCCCAAAGAGCCAGCCAAGCCGAAGCCCGCCAAGGCCGACGCCAAGGCCAAGCCCGCCAAGGTGGCACCGAGCGCCAGCAGCGCCGACGAGGCGCTGAGGTCCAACGACCCCGTCCGCATCTACCTGCGTCGCATGGGCGGGGTCTCGCTGCTCACGCGCGAGGGTGAAGTGGAGATCGCCAAGCGCATCGAGGACGGCGAGGACGACCTGCTGAGCGCCGTCCTCGACACCCCCGTCGCCGTGCGCGAGCTGGTGCTGCTCGGCGAGAAGCTCAAGGCGCACAAGATCCGCGTCAAGGAGATCATCCGGGAGCGCAGTGAGGACGAGCCCGAGATCGACGAGGAAGAGGCGGATAGAGCGACCATCCGCCTGCTCGACAAGTTGAAGCGACTCGACAAGAAGAGCCGAGACGCACGCACCCGCAGGGAAACAGCAACAGGTGAGAAGGCCGCACAGCTGGACGCCGAGCTGGCCGCGCTGAAGAAGGACGCCATTCGCACGCTGCGCGAGCTCAAGCTCAACAAGAAGACCGTCGACAGGCTGATCTCGTCGCTGAAGAAGGCGGTGCAAGCCTTCAATCGAGCCGCTGCGCGGCGCGGCGATCTGGAGCAGCACCTCGGGGTCGAGCGCGGCGCGCTGAGCGCACGCATCTCGACTTGCCTGGGAGACGCCGACGCCTGGGAAGCGCTGTGCCAGGAACACGGCAGGGCGAGCCTGGACGCTCAGCGCTATATCGACGGCGTGGAGGACACCGAGCGCGAAGCAGGTGACATCGAGGCAGAGCTCGGCGTGGACCGCGCGGTAACGCTGAGGCTCTACGAGCGGGTCAAGGAGGCCGAGCAACGTACCGAGCGCGCGAAGGCGGAGCTGGTGGAAGCCAACCTGCGCCTCGTGGTCTCGATCGCGAAGAAGTACACCAACCGTGGCCT
>JAGQIY010000707.1 GCA_020430865.1 Myxococcales bacterium | reverse complement strand
GGTGCTGCTGTCGGCGCATTGTTGGGTTGAACCTCCAATGGCTGGTCGACAACGGCCGTTACCTGAAAGCCCGCAGGCACATCAACTTGCCCTTCCAGGGCGACGACCAGTTCGGTCGCCTCCACGCCGCGATCCGCGTGGTGTTGCCTCTGCTTCCTGCGCTCGCGGCGTCGTCTCCGGTCGTCGAGGGGAAGCTCACGGGGATCGCCGACAGTCGCCTCGAGTACTATCGACGCAACGCCAGCAGTATCCGCTCGGTCACGGGTCGGGTGATCCCCGAGGCCGTGTTCGACGAAGCTGGGTATCGGGAGCGGATTCTGGCGCCGATCGCCGCGGACCTGGTGGCGCACGGCGCAGACGACGTGCTCGAACCGGAGTGGGTCAACGCCCGCGGCGCCATCGCTCGCTTCGTGCGTGACAGCATCGAGATCCGGGTGCTCGATCTGCAGGAATGTCCAGCGCAGGATCTCGCCGTCGCCAGCCTGGTGGTCGAGTTGGTCCGCGCCCTGGTTGGCGAGCGCTGGTCGACCTATCGAGAGCAGCAGAGCTGGCAGGCGCCGGCTCTCGAGGAGATCTTCCTGGCGTGTAGCGAGCGCGGCTCCGAGGCCTACCTCGACTACCCCGACTACCTGGAGTTGTTCGGGCTGCAGAGCCCCGCGATGACGGCTCGACGGGTTTGGGGGAGGCTCGCCGAAGCGCTCCCCCTCGCCCCCGAAGTCGCTCCTGGAGTCGAGCTCCTGATCGAGCGAGGCAGCCTGGCAGAGCGCATCGTCGGCCGCCTGAGAGCGGGAACGAACCGAGCGGTGCTGGGAGACGTCTACCTGGAGCTGTGCGAGTGTCTGCGCGAAGGTCGCGCGTTTAGGTGACCGCGTGGGCGCTGCTCGTCAGCTGTGAGCACGCGAGTCGGCGAGTGCCCAGCAGCCTGGAGCCCGCATTCGCCGGAGCCAAGGCGATCCTGGATTCGCATCGCGGTTGGGATGCAGGCGCTGTGGAGGTCGCGCGCAGGCTGTCGCGCCGCTTCGCTGCGCCGCTGATTGCGGGCCGCTACTCACGCCTGGTCGTCGATCTGAACCGCAGCTCGCATCACCCCAGGCTGTTCTCCGCGTGGACCCGTGGACTGGACGAGCGCCAGCGGGGGTGGTTGCTGCGCCTCCACGCGGCTCACTGGCAGCGGGTGGCGGACCAACTGGCCGAGATCTCGAAGCAGCACGGTCACGTCGTGCACCTGGCGGTGCACTCCTTCACGCCCGAGCTCGATGGGGAGCGGCGCAACGCCGAGATCGGCCTGCTGTACGATCCCCGGCGGCCCGGTGAGCGTCGCCTGGCAAGTCTGCTCCGGGAGCGACTCGTGGCGAGCGACTGCCGGGTGAGGCGCAACTACCCGTATCGGGGCGTCGCCGATGGCTTGCCCACTGCGCTGCGCAAGCGTCTCGGGGCTGGCTACCAGGGCCTGGAGCTGGAGCTGAATCAGGCCTTTCTGGCCCGCCTGGGCAGCGCAGCCGTGTCCGCGCGGGTGGCCGACGCGTTGCGCTTCGCGCTCGACTGACGTCGTGGTGCAGTCGCTGCGCGCCCGCGCGCGGAGTTTGCGACCGCGTCCCAGCGCCTCCGCGATTCCTGCCACGTTTCGCGCTGGATGATCGGCAACGGAGGTCCAGCTGGTTCGGCACGTCGCGTGCTTTGTCCGCCTCGAGCCTCGCGGCTCGATACGACATCAGCGTGACGAACCAATGTTACCACGGGGAATCAAGACGACGCCCCAAGGCGCGCCTCTCCGGCTCACCAACGAGCTCCACGATATGAAGAACCTAGTCATTGCCTCCACCATCGCACTGCTCGCCATGGCGTGCTCCTCGGACCCGCATCCGCCGGTTGCCCCAAGCGGAGCTTCGACCCAAGGCGTCGGCGACTCGACCCCTGCCGCGGGGCCCAAGGCCTCGGCGGAAGACGACGGCGCGCCCACTCAGCTGAGCATCGACGACAAGATCCTCAAGGCGTGTGGCATCGCCAGCTCCGAAGCTCATTTCGACTTCAACTCCGCCAACGTGAAGCAGGGCGACTATCCCGTCTTGACCAAGCTGGCCGAGTGCTTCTCGAGCGGCGCGCTGAAGGGCCGGAAGATGCTGCTGGTCGGTCACGCGGACCCGCGGGGGGACGAGGAGTACAACCTCACCTTGGGTGGCCGGCGCGCTGGCGGCGTCAAGCGCGTGCTGGTCGCGCGCAAGCTGAGCGGCTCACAGATGGAGACCTCCTCCCGCGGGGAGCTGGACGCTTCGGGCACGGACGAGGCCAGCTACGCCCTGGACCGCCGAGTCGACGTGCGACTGGGGGACTGAGCCTCGGTCTCGGATCCCTGCCAGCGCCGGTTCGTCGAGACGAATCAGCCACTCCAGCGACGTGTTTCCGCGAACGCCGCGGGTCCTTCGAGGCTCGCGGCGTTTCGCGTCTCGGGGTCGGGGGACCTCACCCCCAAACCCCTCGACGGGCGGGCTGAGAAGCCGAACACGAGGCGCTCCAAAATGTCCAGGGTCCTCTGTTACAGTTCCGGAACGTTTGGCACACGCGGTGCTACACACGGACTCGCTCAATGGCGGTAGATCAGTCTCGTTCCTGGCCTAGCTGGCTCCGAAGCGCCCGTCGTCTGGTGGCGGCGAGCGCGCTCGCGGGGTTGTGCTTCGTGCTCGCGGACGTTTGGGCACGTCACGACTGGCAGCAAGTGAACCTCGGCTGGCACCTGGGCGCGTCCACCGCCTTGTACGTGGCGTGGGGCGTGGGGGCTGGCGTGGGCCTGCTGCTCGTGGAGCTGGTGTCGGCTCAGGTTGCGCGCTTGCTGCGCAAGAGCCGCGCTGGCAACGCGCTGCGCCTCGCGCGCTGGCTGCCAGTGCTGCTGTTGATCGGCCTGGCCGGCTGGGGCGCTCACTCACTGATCACCCCCCTGGTGAGTCACGGCAAGGCCGCGCGCCTGGCGTCGTTCGCCTGGCCCGTCGGGTTCGCGCTCGGGGCCTCGGTGGTGCTTGCCCGCTGGTTGATCCTGCGCGTCGCGCGCAGTGAGAGTCCGCGTACTCCGCTGGTGTTCGCGGCGGCGTTGTTCTCGATCGCCGTGCTGGCGATGGCGCTGGACCTGACGGTGCTGATCTCCCTGTATGCCTCTCTGCATGCGTTGTTCGAGGCGACGGCCCTGCTGTCCCTGATCGGTTCCGCGTGGTGTCTACTCACGGCGCTCGAGCGAGACGCTCGCCGCGTCGCTCGGGCCCTCGATGTGATCGCCGGGCTCGCGGTCGTGAGCCTGCTTGCGTTCCCGTTCTGGCGTGCTCGGTTGTTCGACGAGCTGCGGCCCGCCTGGCGAGAGCCGGTCTATGTCGGCCGACTGATGGCTCGCGTGCAGACCGTGGAGGAGGACTTGCTTGGCGAGGAGTCGGCGGATTCACCGGGAGTGAAGCGGCTCAAGCGCAACTACGACCTGACCGTGACGTCGCAGAAACCCGAGTGGTCTGCGCCTCCAGCCCTGCCCAAGGAGACCGAGGAGGCCCTCGCTGGGCTGCGCCCGGATCCCGAGCAGCTGAACGTGCTGGTCTACTATGTCGATACCCTGCGCGCGGACATCGCGAGCGATCCGAAGGTGATGCCGAACTTCGTGCATTTCTGTGAGGAATCGCTGTGCTTCGACAACGCGTACAGCGCGGCCAGCGACACCGTCAGCACCTTGCCGGTCGTGCTCGGTGGCCGCTTCGACGGCCCGAACAAGCAAGCGCCCACCGTGCTCGGACAGGCCGAGCACTCCGGGCGCGAGACCACGTTGATCATCCCGCGTAGCGCTGGGGAGTTCCTTGGGCGCGAGCTGCCGAGCTTCAAGTTCAACCGCATGGAGACGGTGGCCGACTACAACCCGGGCGAGCAGGTCTGGGGCTACGGAGCCACCCAGCCGACCGCCGCCAAGCTCGTGGATCGCGCGATCGCGACGCTGTTCGACGGCGAGGGCCGGAGCGCGCTGCCGCTCGCGGACAACCGTGGTCTCGCTCCGTCCCGCAGCGCCGACTCGCGGCGTCCGGCCGCCGTCTTGGTGGAGCGCGCCCCCGGCGTGAGCCGTGACGCCCTGGACCGCGCCGAGCAGCCGTTCTTCGGCTGGGTCTTCAACTTCGACGTCCACAACTGGCGGGAGCTCGACGGCGCGTACGTGGACGAGCGAGCGGCGACCCTCGGGGTCGAGGACGAGGAAGACCCCATCTGGCGTTACCGGGTCGCAGCGCGCGCGGTCGACGAGGAGTTCGGCCGGCTGATGCGCGAGCTCGAGCGCCGCGGGCTCAAGGACCGGACGCTCGTCGTGATCATGGCCGATCACGGGGAGGCGCTGGGGCGCCACGGCTTCTGGGTGCACTCGACCTTCCTTTGGGAAGGGCTGGTTCACGTGCCCCTCGCGATGCGTATCCCTGGGGTAACGCCTCGCCGGGTCACGCGGCCGATCTCCCTGGCGGACGTCGCCCCCACCCTGGTGCGAGCGCTCGAGCCAACCCGGTCTCTCGCCGGGTATCACGGCGAGGACCTGCTGGTGCACGCGCTGCCCATCGTCCCTGCACGGCGCCTGCCGATCTTGATGGAGGCTTGGTACAAGACCGATCGCCTCAGGATCGGTGTGATCGACTCGGAGCGACGTCTGAAGCTCGTCGTCCCCCTCGAGAGCGGCGTGCCGGAGGTCCATCGCCTGGATGACCGCGATCCCGAAGCCACCGACGTCTCGCAGCAGCAGAGCGCGGCGCTGCTGGAGATGCTGGATCAGCTGGTTGGCAGCCCGCTGTTCCCGCGTCCGGAGCCGCCGGCCAAGCCCAAGGTGGCTGCACGCTAGCGGGGGGAGCTCGAGGCGAGAGGCGATGGGGCTCGAGGGATCGAGTCAGCCCCCGGCGCTGCGCAAGGCGTGCACAGGTGCGCACGGCTTGCGCGGTTCAGCGGTCGCCGTTGGAGCTACAGGAGGCGGGAGCCCTCCGCTTCAAAGCGGCATCTCGTCGCCATCGTCGGCGGCACCCACGTCCAGCTCACGCACCGCGTTGGCTTCCTTGAGGCCCAGCGTGATGCAGTGGATGACTCCGCCGCGATCCACCATGGCATCTGCGGGCACGCTCACCAGCTTGCGGGGGCCGACGGCCCTGGCGAGCGCCTGGTGGGCCTTCGCCTCGAAATCGAGGGAGAGCGTCCGAAAGCTGGGGGCGAGGTAGTGGTCCCTCAGCGGCGTGCCGTTGACGTAGGAGAAGTAGCGCTTCCCGCTGACGTGCATGGGGACGCGCACCACCGCCAGCGGCTTCGCACGGCTCGCGGCGGCCTCCTGCAAGACACGGACGGTCTCGTCCAAGATCGCGGCGTCGGTTGGGTGGGTCGAAGCGTCGACCTGGCTGACCATCACGCGGTCGGGAGCGGTGAACTGAGCCATGACGTCGGCGTGGCCTGTCGTTTCGTCGAGCAAGTTGGGAAGCACTGCCAACGTGTCACAGCCCATGGTGTGGAGCAGCGCGTCCATGTCTGGATCCTCGGGGCTGAGACCCGCGTCGCCGAGGCTGCGATCGGTGATCGCGCACAGGCCCTCTCCGTTGCCGATCACTGCGCCCCCGTCGACCTCGAGCGGCATGCTCTCCACGATGGCGGAGAAGCCAGGAGCAAGCAGCTGCGGCAGCATGTCGTCGCGGGCTCGTTCGAAGGAGTAGTGAGCGTCCAGCCAGCGCGCTTCACCTGTTGCCGTGTGGATCTGTAGCGGGCCGTAGTCCCGCACCCAAGGCGTATCCAGATCCAAGTGAATCACGTTCGCACCCAGGGAAAATAGCTGCTTTTCGTACTCGACTTCGGGCTGCTCCTCGCCGAAGAGCACGTCCATCTGCACCTCCGACGCCCCGGCAGCGACGATGGTCTCCACGGCCTCGGACCAATCGGAGTCCCAGCCGATGAGCAGCGTGCTCGGCACCTCCCAGTCGCCTCGCAGGCGCGCGGGATCCCGGGCCGCGGAGCGCTTCACGTAGCTCGGGGCCGCGGACTGTCCTGGCTCCGGCTCCGAGATCGGCGCCGAGCGTAGGGTAGGGGTGCATGCGCACCCGGTGAGGACGACGAACCAGCCAAGGCTCTTCTGCACGATCCGCGTAGTAGAGCAGTTTCCGTGCCATGCGCCAGGGGCTTTGCAGGTCGTTGCACGGGCAGCGCCGTGCACGGTTTGCCAGGGGGCGCGCGCAGCCTCTGCGCTGCGTCGTCGGGGTCGTTCGCTCAGCGGCTTTCAGTGAGCAGTGCGCGTGTGGCGCCGGATGGAACCAT
>JAGQIY010000706.1 GCA_020430865.1 Myxococcales bacterium | reverse complement strand
CGCGGAGAAGATACCGTTCATCAGGCCCGACATGACCAGGAAGGCCGCCATGTACTGCGCAACCTTGCTCTGGATCACCTGCCAGCCAGCGATCACCACGAGGATCGTGATGAACGCGTTGAGGATGACGAAGAACACCGACAGTCCATCGACGCCGAGGTGGTAGTTGATGTTGAAACGAGGCACCCAGGACGTCAGTTCGACGAACTGCATCGCGCTCGTGGTCGTGTCGAAGCCCGTGTAGAGCGGAATCGTCACGACGAAGCCAGCCACCGCGACCGCGAGAGCGAGCATGCGCGCCATCGGGGCATTGCGATCCGAGCCGGTCGCGAGTACCAGCAGGCCACCGAGTATCGGTACCCAGATCGCCAGACTGAGGAGAGGAATGTCCGTCATCGTTGCTTTCCGTTCAGTGCGCCGCGAACGGCGCGTTCGATCTTGTTATGTGTTTCCGTCCCTGCGTGCCCGTCTCAGCCCCGGTTGAACCAGTAGGTGAGCAGCACGAACACGCCGATGATCATCATGAAGGCGTACTGGTACAGGTGGCCCGTCTGGAACAGGCGCGACATCTGCGCCACCCAGCCCACCAGACGCGCGGAGCCATTCACCGCCACGCCGTCGATCAGGGCCTGATCGCCCGCCTTCCACAGGCCGCGTCCGAGCAGGCGCGCCCCGGCGGCGAAGAAGATCTCGTTGAAGCGGTCGAAGTAGTACTTGTTCTCGAGCAGCGTGTGGATCGGCTTGAAGGTGCGCTGGATCGCAGCCGGGATGTCCGGACGCTTCATGTAGAAGAACCATGCGAGCGCGACGCCACCCATCGCCAGCCAGAAGGGCGCCGTCTGCAGGCCGTGCAGGGCCATGCCGAACGGGCCATGGTAGTTCGCCGCCATTTCCTTCAGACCGACGTGGTTGTCACCGACGAAGATCACCCCCTTGAACCACTCGCCGAACAGCATCGGATCGATGGTGAAGAAGCCGATCAGCACCGAGGGCACCGCCAGCAGAACCAGCGGCAAGGTCACCACCCAGGGCGACTCGTGCGGCTTCTGACCCGGCGCCAGGCCGTGGTGGTGGTCCGCCGAGGGCTCCTCGTCGTCGTGGTCGCCGTGGTGATCGTGATGGGCGTGGTCATGCGCCTTGCCGAAGCGCTCCTCGCCGTGGAAGACGAGGAAGTACATGCGGAAGGAGTAGAACGCGGTGATGAACACGCCGAGCAGCACGCAGAACAGCGCGTAGCCGGAACCGCCGATCGTCGAGGCATGCACCGCCTCGATGATCGAGTCCTTCGAGTAGAAGCCGGAGAACAGCGGGAAGCCGATCAGCGCGAGCGAACCGAGCAGCGAGGTGATCCAGGTGATCGGCATGTACTTGCGCAGGCCGCCCATGTTGCGCATGTCCTGATCGTGGTGCATGCCGATGATCACCGAGCCGGCGCCGAGGAACAGCAGGGCCTTGAAGAAGGCGTGCGTCATCAGGTGGAACACCGCGGCCGAATAGGCCGAGACGCCGAGCGCGACCGTCATGTAGCCGAGCTGCGACAGCGTCGAGTAGGCCACGACGCGCTTGACGTCGT
>JAGQIY010000705.1 GCA_020430865.1 Myxococcales bacterium | reverse complement strand
GAGAATACCAAGTGCCCTGTGCGTTGATCATCGGTCAGCGCAAGGAAAGCACCGACAAGAAGACGTCCCTCAACACCGCGCTTCGGGAGTTCAACGTCTCCGTCTAGACGCCTGAGCGTTCACCCCCCGCGGAGGTCCACGACCCATCGTGCTCATCAGCAGAGCCACAAGCAGCCCCACATCGCCCCGCAGCCAGCATCTCCGCGCCACGACTTCGCGGTCACGCTGCTTGCATGGCGCAGCCTTGCTCCTGCTGGGTGCGGCGCTGTTGCTCGGATGCAAGAGCCGTGCTTCGTCGGACCCCGTGCCGAGCGTCGCCAGCGCCAGCCCAGAGAAGGGACCTTCTCTCCTCACGGAAAAGCCGCTGCAGAAGGCGCTGCTGGGACTGCGTGAGGCCGTCGGCGGAGACGTGCAGGCGATCGAACTGCGGATCTACCCGACGCGGGTGGTGCTCCAGGCGCAGGACCCCAAGCGCCCCTCCAACGTGGACCAGTACATCTACAAGGACGGCAAGGTCGGCAAGGCCGTGCCGGTGAAGCTCCAGGGCAGCGGCAAGCTCGAGGACAACCTGTTCCCGCTTTCCGAGGTGAAGCTCGAGCGCATCCCGCCGCTGGCAGGGCGAGCTCTGTCGGAGCTGCGGCTGGAGAATGCTCACGTCGGCTTCGTCAGCGTGAAGCGCGATCTGCCCCGCAGCATGGGCATTCGCCTGCGCGTCAAGGTCCAGAGCCCGCGCAAGGATGCGTACTGGGACACGGACGTGGATGGCAATCCGATCGTCAGCGACGCTGGAGCCGACGCAGCGCCCTGAGCCAACCCGCGCAGACGCGGCGCGAGATCGCGGGTGACCTGCACTGTAGTTCGTCGATCGCCGCTGGATCCGCATGAATGTGCGCCCCACGCGCGTTGTTTTCTGGCGAATCCGTGATCCTGCGCACTAGCCTTTCGACATGGGCGCGCTGAAGAGACTGTGGCACTGGCTGAGCCTCGCGGTGCCGTTCGGGTTGTTGATCAGCACGAAGCCGCGCCACTACCGCGAGATGTTCCGGGTGCTCTGGGACAACCGTGGACGCTGGGGCTACGCGCTCAGGATCCTGCGTCACGGTGTCTGCGACGGATGCTCGCTCGGGCCACGTGGCCTGCGAGACGACGTCATCCCCGGGGTGCACCTGTGCTTGTCCCGCTTGAAGCTGCTCAAGCTGAACACCATGCGCGCCATGGACCCCAGCTGGTACGGCGACACCGAGCGCCTCGACGTGCTGAGCAACGAGGAGCTCCATCGCCTGGGGCGCATTCCCTACCCGCTGCTGCGCAGGGCCGGTGAGAACGCCTTCACGCGCATCAGCTGGGACACGGCGACGGAGCTGATCGCCGACAAGCTGAGGAGCTCCGCCCCGGACCGGGTCGGCATGTTCGTCACCAGTCGTGGACTCACCAACGAGACCTACTACTGCCTGCAGAAGCTCGCGCGAATCGCCGGGACGCCACACATCGACTGCTGCGCGAGGCTTTGCCACGCGGCGTCGAGCGTGGGCCTCAAGGAGACGACCGGCTTCGCTGCTCCGCTGATCTCCCTCTCCGACTGGATCGGCACCGACCTGCTGCTGATCATTGGCAGCAACCTGCCGAACAACCAACCCGTCAGCACGAAGTACCTCCACGCTGCACGCAAGGCCGGCACCAAGGTGGTCGTCGTCAACCCGTTCAAGGAGCCCGCGCTGGAGCGCTACTGGATCCCCAGCATCGCCAGCTCTGCCCTGTTCGGCAGCAAGCTGATGGACGACTACTACGACGTGCGCCCGGGAGGAGACATCGCATTCATGAGCGGTCTGCTCAAGGCGCTGGACGAGATCGGTGGCTGGGACGAGGAGTACGTCGCCGAGCACACCGTCGGCAGTGAAGCGCTCAGAGACCAGCTGAAGCGCACCAGCTGGGCCGAGATCGTCCAGGACTCGGGCATCAGCGAGGCGCGCATCCGCGAGCTTGCTGAGTTCTACGCCAAGAGCAACAGCGCGGTGATCGTCTACTCGATGGGACTGACGCAGTACGAGTTCGGCGTCGAGAACGTGAAGATGGTCGTCAACGTCGCGTTGTCGCGCGGAAACATCGGCCGCCCCAAGTGCGGCATCATGCCCATCCGGGGCCACTCGGGGGTGCAGGGCTCGGCGGAGTGCGGCGCGGACAGCGACAAGCTGCCTGGCGCCAAGGACATCACGGAAGAGAACTGCAAACCCTTCGAGGCCGCCTGGAAACACTCGATTCCTCATCGCAAGGGCCTGCGCGCAACGGCCCTGCTGGAGCACGCAGGCAAACAGGGCCTCGACCTGCTCTACCTGGTCGGCGGCAACCACCTCGAGACCATGCCCGACCGCAAGCACGCCCGGGAGGCGTTGAGCAACGTCGGCTTGCGAGTCCACCAAGACATCGTCTTCAACACCTCGACGCTGCTGCCCGCCAAGGAAGCCGTGCTGCTGTTACCGGCCCAGACGCGCTACGAGCAGAAGAGCGGTGGGACCAGCACCTCCACCGAGCGCCGCATCCGCTTCAGCCCGGAGATCGAGGGTCCGCGCATCGCCGAGGCTCGCCCGGAGTGGGAGATCCCCTGCCTGGTCGGCAAGAAGCTGCTCCCCGACCGCGACGATCTGTTCAGCTACGCCAGCACCTCTGAAATCCGTCAGGAAATGTCTCGACTGATGCCGCTCTACGCGGGCATCGAGACCCTGGAGAAGGAAGGTGACTGGGTGCAGTGGGGAGGGCCGCAGCTAGGCTCCGAAGGCTTCCCCGGCATGCCGGGAGGCAAGGCTCGCTTCGCCCCCGTGAAGATCCCGCGCATCGACGTCCCCGAGGGCACGTTCTTGTTGCGCATGCGTCGAGGCAAGCAGTTCAACTCGATGACGTACGGAAACACCGATCCGCTGACTCGGGACGCGACCCGCTCGACGGTCTTCCTGGATCCTCGGGACATGCAGGACGTCGGCGTGGAGGACGGCGAGACGATCCTCGTGCGCTCGGAGGCGGGTCAGATGAACGCCGTCGCGAAGAGCGGCCCCTGCCGCCAGCAGCACGTTCAGGGCTTCTGGCCGGAGTGCAACGTGCTCCTGCCGCGCAAATACGACCCCCAGTCCGGAGAGCCCGACTACGGCACCGTGGTGACCATCGAGCGGCAGTAGCTCGAGCGAGACCCGATCCGGTTGATACGCCGCCGCCAGGCGGTTCTCCCCTGAAGAAGTCAGTCCGTCTGGCCTTCGGGTGGCGCGGAAATGGCTGCGGTGTGATTCTCCCCCCACACCCCCCTGACACGAAGATCAGGAACGGGCGAAGCGACGCGAGTGTCGGCGTCGCCCCGTTGGGCGCCTCCCCTGGGGGTGAGAGCACCGCCGAAAGCAGCGATCGACTCGTGCTCGGAGAGACAGACCCCGGTGCGTCCGGAGACGGCACGAAGCTTGATAGGGCAGTCCCCTGGGATGGCAGCGTTGACGGCAGGGCAAAGCCGTCGGAGCCTCTTGGATCAACCGCAAGGAGAGACAATTCACATGCACACCACGCTTCGCTTCTTGGCTGGCGCGCTCTTGGCCTCGACCGCTCTGATGGGCTGCTCCGAGGAGACCGTGTCTTCCACCAACATCAAGACCAAAGGCATCGCCGGACTGTTCGAGGTCACCGCGAGCAGCGACACGTCATCCACCGTGAACGCCAAGCTGGTCGTCGGCGGGGACGAGAGCAACACGTACGTGACGCTGGACAACGGCGACAAGCTCACGGCAACGGCCGGGGACGAGACCAAGACCATGACCACCGGCGACGGCCCTGGGCGCTACGAAGCGAGCTTCGCCAATGGCGCTGGCGGTACCGAGTTCAAGATCTCCCTGGAGCGCCCCGACGACGACGATGCGCCGAACAGCGTCGGTACCCTGCCAGCTCCGTTCAACGTCACCGAGGTGCCGAACACGACGCCTTCCCGCGCCAGTGACGCGATCACGATCAAGTGGGACGACGGCAACGGCGACATGAAGATCGAGGTCGAAGGCGACTGCATCTTCAGCAACAGCTTCAAGGCCGCGACCGGCAGCACGGAGTACACGATCAAGGCGGGCGAGATCGACTCCACGGGCGTCAACCCGGAGGACGAGGAGACCTGCGACCTGACGCTGACCCTCACCCGCACGAACACCGGCAACGCCGACACGGCGAACCTCGATGACGAGAGCTACTTCAAGCTCTACCAGGTACGTAAGACGAAGTTCGCGTCGGCTCCCTGAGTCGAGCACCCGCTGCGAGTCGCCGCGACTCGCCCACCCGTCGGCCGCGCTGAGCACGTTTCCCACGCTGAGCGCGGCCCTCGCTCGTTTGTGGCTCACGGCGCGGCGAAGTGTGGCAGCTTGACCAGCGATGGCTGAGCGCTTCACT
>JAGQIY010000704.1 GCA_020430865.1 Myxococcales bacterium | reverse complement strand
TCGAGAGCGGCGTCTTCCTTCATGGAGAAGAAGACCGTGAGGATTCCGTGCTGCTCAAGCTGATAGACGAGGTGCTCGATCGGACCGCTCCCGAGTAGCCAGTGTTGCCGCATGGCTCGCGCTGCGGTCGCAGGATCCGGCACGTCATGTGAGTCAGCATGTGCCCAGGCTGGAAGGTCCAGCTCCGGGAACTCCACGCCTTCTTCGAGGTAGCAGCTGAGTTCCCACACCTGTTCGACATACGCAGTCGCTTGCTGCTGTTGCGTGACGGTCGTTGAACGGAGTCGACGGAATGACGCTTCAGCGATGTCCACTTGGACGCGTGGACGCCCGAGCGCGAAGAAGCCTGGCGGGACACCGAGTGCCGTGGCTAGTGCAGCGACCGTCTCTGCGCGGGGACGCACCTCTCCACGCTCGTACTGCCCGATGGCGGCGGCCGACACTCCAACCTTGCGATGGAGGTCAGCCTTGGACATCTTGCTGATCCGACGAGCTTGAGCTAGCCGCGCCGGGTCAAACATCCTGGCAACTGCCGCAAGGTCAGCGTCGCCCACATACTCCGTCGGCATGGGTCAGCTACCTTCCTGCTCGGACCGCCTCTGGCGCAGCTTCACCGAGGTACGCGGACGTTCGCCGCTGTTGAACCCGGCAACAGGCTTCAGCATGGCGTGCGGAGCGTCGACCGAGTAGGGCGTGCGCTCATAGGTGAGCCGCTCGGGGTCTGCGAATTCCAAGTACCGGCCGTTCAGTCGCGCCGGTGCGAAGTAGACCGTTCCCACGCCCTGAGGCGTGCTGCTGTAGTACGGAACGAAGAGCGTGGTGCGGGGCATCGCCAGCTCGACATGGCTTAGTGCATCCTCAAGCGATGCTGGTTGATCCCCTTCGAGAACGTCACTGATGTCGAAGAGGCCGGGGTCCGAGTACTTGACGTTGCTCGTCTTCGAGAGGAGTTCACGGCGCGAGTCAGGCAAGTAGCTCAGTCGAACACGACGGAAGTTGCGCGGCATCTGCTTGCCGACCCTTTGCGCGAAGATGAGAGTGTTTCCGACGAAGGTCAGCATCCTTCGGGTGGTCGGGACCTTTGCCTCCCGATAGGAGGGCAGGTCGGACAGAAGTGCGCGGAGCTCCTTCTGCACACCACGGGCCATGCCAGCGCCATACACGTCCTGGTCTCCATCGGGATCGTCATACGCTGCCTGAGCGCGGGCCGAGCGATCCTGGCTGCGCTGGATCGCGGTTGGGATTCGGTCGCGGAGTGCCGAAAGCTCTGTTGGCTGGAACTCGCTGCGCCAGTCGTCGCTGTCGTGTTGCTGAGCCACCGGGGCCTCCTTCGTCGTCACGAAGGACTCTAGCACATGACTTTAGTTTCACTCGTCAATCCGTCAGCGTTCGTACGAACAGGATGGCTGTCGCGGTCACTCTTCACTCGGTTCAACACCCTTAGTCTGTCAGGTCGGACCCGGCGAGTCAGTCGAGACGCGAGTCGTCGGTGCCATCCACGATGAGTCCAGCCTCGACCAGCGCTGCGCGCACGGCCTTGCGGTCCACGCCCATCCGGCGACCGATGGCCCGCATCGAGATGCCTGCTCGGGCGAGGCGCACGGCCTCGGCCTTCTCGTCGATCCCCAGCCCCGGTCGGCGGCTCGGCACATTGCGGCGACGCAGGTGAGAGAACACCGTCGCGCGGTGAATGCCGTACCTCTCAGCAAGTGCCTTGACGCTCATTCCGGCCAGGTAGTCGCCGACCAGCGCGTCCACCTCGGCGGCGGTGAGAAAAGTTTGAGCCGTCTCGACAGTCCTCACGACGGGGCCACGATCGTCCTTCGGAGCGCTACTCTTGGGACGTTGGGAGACCGCGTAGACCCCGCGGTCTAGGCGGTTGACCAGGGTTTTCGTCTTGGGGGCGGAGTTGCCGAACGTACTACTCAGGCACCCCAATCAAAAACCGGCCCTGACCTGCGGAAGCGCAAGTCAGGGCCGGTTCTTTTCGCGTTCCATGCAATAGGCGCCTGGGGCGAGAATGGCAAGTGTGCGGATCACGCTTGGGAGG
>JAGQIY010001527.1 GCA_020430865.1 Myxococcales bacterium | reverse complement strand
TTCTGGATGTTCTCGACGCTGATCTGGCGGTTCTGGATGGAGAGCAGATCGCGCAGGGCCTCGCGCGCCAGCTGGATGGAGATTTCCTTCTGGTTGAAGCGGCTGTAGGCCAAGATCTTGCGCAGCGCGCCTTCCAGTTCGCGCACGTTGGAGCGCACGTTCTTGGCCACGAAGAAGGCGACTTCCTCGGGCATCTCCACGCTCTCGGCGCGTGCCTTGTTGATCAGGATGGCCACGCGCATTTCCAGCTCGGGCGGCTCGATGGCCACGGTCAGGCCTGAATCGAAACGCGAGACCAGCCGTTCGTGGATATCGGCCAGGCCCTTGGGATAGGTGTCGCTGGTCATCACGATGTGGCTCTTCTTGGCCAGCAGTGCTTCGAAGGCGTTGAAGAACTCTTCCTGCGTGCGATCCTTGTTGGCGAAGAACTGCACGTCGTCGATCAGCAGCAGATCGAGCGAATGGTAGCGTTCCTTGAATTCGTCAAAAGTCTTGCGCTGGTAGGCTTTAACCACATCCGAAACAAATTGTTCTGCGTGGATGTAGAGAACTTTGGCCTCCGGCTGGTCGGCCAGCAGTTTGTTGCCCACCGCATGTACCAGGTGGGTCTTGCCCAGTCCGACGCCGCCGTAGATGAAAAGCGGGTTGTACAGGTGCCCCGGCATGCTGGCCACGTGCATGGCAGCGGCGCGCGCCATGCGGTTTGCCGTGCCTTCCACCAGGGTATCGAACGTGAGCGCGGGATTCAGCCGGTTGCGCAGCAATCCGCGCGTGCCGTCGTCGCCCGGCGCAGCTGTTGCCGACACTTCCGGTGGTGGCGTGCTGGTTTGTGGGCTGGTTTGTGTATAAGACCGGGCAATGGCTGCACGCTGAGCAAGCGCTAACTCCAGAGTGATGGACTGCCCGTACAGGGATTCCAGAACGGCGGCGATGCGGCCGACATACTGCGCCCGAACCCAGTCCAGGGTAAAGCGGTTGGGGACAAAAAGAGTGATCCGGGAGAAGTCGTCTGCAACCTGGCAGACCAGGGGTTTGATCCAGGTGGCGAACTGCTGGGCGGGCAGGTCCTGGGAGAGTTGCTCGATGCAGGCCTGCCACAGGGCCTGACCGGCATCATTGGTATTGGAAGGGGGCATTGCGCGTGTGCGTTCCTCTGTCATTGGGATGCTTTTTATTGTGGATAGAGGGAACGGTTCAGGGCCGGGGATTGTAGCTTGTCAAGGAGTTATCCACAATGCCGCAAGCTCCTTCCAGCGGCGGGGGCGGGGCAATTTTTGCTGCTGATCCGCCGGACGGCATTGCTTCCAGACGCCAGATCTGCGATAATTCCGGGTTTCCCTGAATGTTCAGGGCAATGAGACTGTGCGCGTCGTTCTGGATGAAGGCGCGTTTTTCCCTGAAATCCCCTAGGAACTCCCATGAAACGCACTTACCAACCCTCCAAGACGCGCCGCGCCCGCACCCACGGTTTCCTGGTGCGTATGAAGACCCGTGGTGGCCGCGCCGTCATCAACGCCCGCCGTGCCAAGGGCCGCAAGC
>JAGQIY010000703.1 GCA_020430865.1 Myxococcales bacterium | reverse complement strand
TCCGAGCTGCTCGAGGTCCCCGGCGCCCGCTTCAAGAACGCGAAGGGCCTCGGGCGAGTGTTGTGCGGCAAGAGCTACTTCGCAACCCGGACGCCCGCGGCCTGGTTCCCGCTCGACTGAGCGCAGCCAAGTCGCGACTTCACGGCTCGCCACCCCTGGGGCGGGCATCTGCGGACTGGCCTAGAACGATGCCGCGCGGAACCAAGCTATTAGGTGCTCGGCGATCTCTCCGCGGCGTCCGGAATCGAGCAGCAGGTCGTTGCGCACTTCGATCTCCAGCGCGCGGCGCCCGTGGCGCAGGGCTGGCTGTTCGATGCTGTAGATCAGCCCTGCCTTGCCCGAGTACGGCTCGTTCAAGCGAGTGTCATGGCCGGCGGCGCTGAGGTGGCGTTGCAGGCTCTCCGCGAGGCGCTCCTCGGCATTGAAGAGCACGCCTATCTCCAGATCTCTGGGCTCCCCTTGATACACGGGAGTGAAGCTGTGCACCGAGAAGCAGAGCTCGGCAGGCGACTCCGCGACCTCTCGATCTAGCTGATGGTGGTAGGGGCGGTAGTAGTTCGAGACTCTCCCCTCGGCTTCTTCCGCGTGGAGCTGGCGATTCAGCGCGACCTCCGCGCCGTCGGCGTGCTTGCGGAACAGCTCGGGGTGTCCTTCCGGGCGATTGGGGTCTGCCAGGAGGCGCGTGAAGCGCGCGAGCACCGCGGTGGTTCGAAGCGCTTCTGCGAGCTCCAGCACCAGCTCCCTCACCCCCGGATCCCACGCCCAGTGGCTCTCGATCAGGTGCGCGTCGTCCTCGTGCCAGTCCCACGCGTCCGGCAAGCGGTTGCTCGCGTGTTCGGCGCTGAGCAGTACTCGATCGGCGTGCCCGACCCGCGCGACCTCGAAGGCATCCTCGACCTCCAGCCAGCGCATCAGTCCACCAGGCGGAGACTACGCCCGACCAGCACCTCGTTGTGGCTGCCCGTGCGGTAGCCTCCGAGATCGAGGGTCACGTAGGTGAAGCCGCGGGTCTTTCCCGCCTCCACGACGCTCTCCCTCACCCCCGGCTCCAGCAACCGCGGCAGCTCACGCAGGTCGATCTCGATGCGCGCGATGCGCTCGTGCCAGCGCACGCGCAGCTGACGGAAGCCGAGCGCCTTCAGGTCAGCCTCGAGACCGCCGATCTGCGCCAGGCGTTCGCGCGTCACTTCGGTGCCGTACGGAATCCGGCTCGAGAGGCAGGCGGAGGCAGGCTTGTCCCAGATGCGCATGCCGATCAGCTTCGCAGCGTCTCGCACGTCCTGCTTGCTGAAGCCGAGCTCGACCAGGGGACTGACCACGCCCGCTTGCTTGGCCGCGTCCAGTCCTGGCCGGTAGTCGCCGAGATCGTTCTGGTTGGTGCCGTTGAGCACCCAGTCGAGGCCCCACTCCCGGCGCTTCAGCTCGGCGATGTCGTACAGCTCGCTCTTGCAGTGGAAGCAGCGATCCGGCGCGTTGGCGACATAGCCCGGGCGCTCGATTTCGTTGGAGTCGACCAGGCGGTGCTGCGCCTTGATTTCCTCGGCCAAACGACTGGCCTCGAGCTTCTCGGATTCGGGCAAGCTCGGACTCACCGCGGTCATCCCGATGGCGCGCTCGCCCAGTTGCTCGGCAGCCACCGCGAGCACCAGCGCGCTGTCGATGCCGCCGGAGTAGCACACCAGCACCGAACCCAGCTCGCGGAGGCGTGCGCGCAGTCGCTCGAGCTTGTCGCTCGATCCCTGGGGCGTCGGCGTCGCGCCGGACTCGCCCTTGGGGGTTGCATGGCTCAGGCGTTGCTCCATCGACTGGTCGTTCTAACACCTGAGAGATCGGGGACCAGGCAATAATTCGGGGGAAACGCCGCGCCTTCGTCGCTCGGTGCTTCAGCGGGGTACGGGGACTGGCCCGGCGGGCTCTCCCCCCCAAACTTGCACGGCGTAGTGACCACTACCGGAGAAGACGCTCACCTCGAGGAAGTACATTCCGGGCTCGTCGATGCAGAGCGGTCCGTAGGGGGGTAGCACCGGAAACTTGTCGTGGGTCAGGTCGCCGGCGACGACTTCGCCTTCGGGGGTGCGGAGCAGCAAGTCGAGGTCTTCGATATGGGAATCGCCGATTGACACCACACGGAAGCAGTCTCCGGCGCGCGGCACGTAGAAGGTGTAGACGTCTGCGGGCTGCTTCTCGCTCTGCGTGGCTTTGTGCACCGGCGTGATCGGGCCCATGTTCAGGCTCTCGGCGCAGGCGCGGGCCAGTCGCTTGATGTCATTGTCCAGCAGGCCCGTCGGCTTGAAGCCTTCCGTGCAGCGTAGCCAGATCGGTTCCGTGCGGGAAGATTTGGCGGGAGCAGGCTCGACGTTGGCCGAGGTCTTGGAGTCGGCGCGCGTCGAGCTGGTGCACCCGGGTAGTGCGGCAAGCAGCGCGAGCAGGGGGCTTGCTAGGAGTCGAGTGATGAGCTTCATGCAGGGGGCTCTGGGTTGTGCAGGGTCACATAGCTCGGGACGGGTTCGAAGCGATTCGAGCTTCCGTCAGTAGATCCGGGGATCTGCGGTGGGTGGGGGAGTCCGGAGTGAGGACATTGTCTGTCAGGGTCGTCGATCTCCCCTGGCGCTGATGTTCAGTGCTGGTATCTTGTTCAGTATATGGCGCTTCCTGCTGAACTCCTCGCTCAGTTGCCCCCCTCCGTGCTCCCTGGTGGAGTCGTTCAGGGGGCAAATGCCCTGGCTTTGTCCGATAGCGGCCGTTCGGCCGGTTCATTGGGCGCTGACGCATTGGGTGAGGCTCCTACTGAACACGCCGCGACTCAGGCGCTGCAGCTGGGGCTGCCCTTAGACGCATTGCTCCCCGATGGCGGTCTACCTCGTGGCGCCGTGGTGGAGCTGGCGGTTTCCGGGACGGCAGCTCTGGGGACCAGCGTTGCGCTGGCGGCTTGCCGGGCGGCTCAGTCTCCGCGAGCGGGCGCGCAGGCTCTGGCGACTGCTGCGGGGCAGGCGTGGTGCGCGTTCATCGATCCGACGGGCTCGCTCTACGCCCCGGCCGCGGCGCGCGCTGGAGTGAACCTGGGGCGCCTCTTGGTGCTGCGCCCGAACGCCGAGGCGTTGAGCCGCACGGCGCTGCGCCTCGTGGAGTCTCAAGCGTTCCCGCTGGTGGTCGTCGACCTGGCGGGGGTGCCGGGCAAGCCTCTGGACGTCCCGCTGGCGGGCTGGGCGCGGGTCGTGCGTCGCTTGGCCATCGCCGTCGAGCAGACCGAGTCGATGGTGCTGCTGCTCACCGATGCAGCCGCCGCGCGTCCGCTGCCGTTGCCCGTCGCTCAGCGCTTCGAGCTCGGCTTGCTCGGAGATCAGCTCTCGGTGCGCGTCGCCAAGGATCGCCGCGGTCGCATCGCAGGCCCGCGCAAGGTGCGCGCCAGCGCGCTGCGTTCGGAGCTGGCTCAGGCAGGGAAGGAGGCGCTGCATGACATTCGACTCAGCGCCTGAGCCGTCGGGAGTTCACGGCTCGCCGGAGCCGCTAGTCGCCGAGGCGCCCCGCGTGAGCGAAGCCGGACTGCGGCGCATCGCGGCGGTGGTGCTGCCCGAGCTGATGCTGGAGCTTGCCTGGGACCATTTCTGCACGGATACACAGCGGCGCGGCGGTAAGTTGACCCAGGGCGCGGGGGCAAAGCAACAGGGCTCCAAGCTGCAAGGACCCAAGCTGCCATTGCTGGCTTCCGGGCTGCCGTTCGCGGTGGTGCTGCTCGGCGATCAAGAGCTGGAGGGTGAAGTGCCAGCCACCGCTCAGCTGGCGGCGGTGTCCAAGGTGGCGCAGCGCTTTGGGGTGCGCGCTGGACAGACCATCGCCGAAGCCTGTGCGCTGGTCTCCAACTTGATCGTGCAGGAGCTGGTGCAGCGCGACGTGATCGAAGAGCTGGAGCGGCTGGCCGAGGTGGCGCTGGGGTTTGGAGCCACCGTGAGCTACGAGGCGCCGGACACCGTCTGGGTAGACGTCACTGGCGTCGCTCACTTGTTCGCTCCGGCTGATCTCCCCCCCGCAGCTGCTCGTGACGTCCATCTGCAGGAAGAGCAGCTCGCGCTGCAGCTCGCGGATCGGGTGCGTCAGGCTTCGGCGTTCGAAGGTGGACACACGGTGCGCGTGGCGGTGGCCGATGGCCCGCGGGTGGCTCAGGCGCTGGCGCGCTGGGGTCGCCTCGCGCGCGAGGGGGTCCTCGTGGTCCGGCCCGAGGAAACCAAGCGCAAGCTCGCGGAGCTGCCCATCGTCGCGTTGCCGCTGGACGCCGAGCGCATCAGCTGGCTCTCCCGCCTCGGGTTGCACTCCATCGCCGACGTGGCGCGCTTGCCTCCGAGCGCCGCGAGCGGTCGCCTCGGAGAGCAGGCGAAGCAAATCCTCGAGCTGTGTCAGGGTTACGATCCCGAGCCGCTGACGCCGTATCGCCCGCCAGAGCTGCCGGTGGAGCACAGCAGCTGGGAGGATCCCATCGACGGCGTGGAGCCGCTCGGCTTCGTGTTGCGCGGTCTGGTCGCGCGGCTCTCTTCTCGCCTCGAAGGGCGTGGTGAGGCCGCGCAGTTGCTCGAGCTGGTGATCCATCACGATCGTTCGATCGCGCGGCTGCGTTCGGTGGCGCCGGAGACGCTGTTGCGCTTCGAGCTGTCGGCGCCACTGTGGCGCGAGGCGGAGCTCCTGCGCGTGGTGCGCTCGCGGCTCGACCATTTGAAGGTGGCTGCGCCCTCTCTGGGGCTGACGCTGACGGCACCTGTCTTGACCCACGCGGCGCCTGCGCAGCTGGATCTCGCGCGGAGCCTGGCCGTGGGAGGCAAGGCGCGCACCAGTGGTTCGGGACCCGAGAGCCTGCCGGTGCTCCTCGCCGAGCTGGTGGCCGACCTGGGCAAGGAGCGAGTCGGAGTCCTGGAGGTGGTGGACAGTCACCGTCCGGAGTCGCGCAGCCGTTTGACGGCGGTGCCTGGCCTGAAGAAGGGCAAACGCCGCTCGAAGAAGCGCCGCGTCGAGCCCGTGGAGCAACAGCAGCTATTGCCATGCGGCAACGATGTGGAGGTGCTCGAGCTGCCCTCGCGGCTGTTCAGTCACCCGTTGGCCTTGTCCAACGTGCAGGCGCCGCCACATCCCATCGCGCGTATTGGAGGTTGGGCTGGGGGTGAGGGGAGAGCCGTGCGGCGCTCGCCGCCTGGCCCCGTGCGGCGCAGAGGAGACGAGCAGCTCGAGGTCGGGGCGACGCTCAGCTTCGGGCGGCGGCTCTACGCGGTGACGGAGGTGCGCTTCGAGTCGCGGCTAGACGGCGTCGAGTGGTGGACACCGCACCCGGTGTCTCGGGACTACTGGCGGGTCACCCTGGAGACTCAATCGCTCAAGGGCCAGCGAGAGTCGTTCGACGCACTGGTCTTCGTCGACCGCCTGAAGGGTGGCTACTACCTACAAGGG
>JAGQIY010000702.1 GCA_020430865.1 Myxococcales bacterium | reverse complement strand
TCGGTCAGGGGCTTCGCCCTGCGGTAATGACCGAGTCGACGTTTCCTGACGTAGGCCATCGCGGCTGCGAGCTCGGAGTCGCCAGGTGCCTCTTCTGCCTCGCGGCCGAGCAGATCCTGCACCAGGTCCTCTCGCAGTCCCTTGCTGAGCAATTTGAGCCGGGCCGCGCGGCTCGAGACGCCCCTTCGCCGCAGCCCGAGCAGCAGGTTCGCGCCGTAGCGGTGATCGTCCAGCAGGCCCGAGTCCTGATAGCGACTCAGCAGGTCCTCGATGTGGGCCTTCGCGGTCTCGTCGTCGATCGGCTCCTTGCTGCGTTGACGCGCGCGGCGGACGCGGTCTGTCAGCACGCGCCTGAGGTTCGCCACGCTGGAGTCGAAGCGCTCGAGGTAGCCGAGCGCAGCGCGCTCGAGACCCGCTCGAGACACGTCGGGCGCCCGGGGTTCCTTGCGGGCTCGGGGCTCTCTTTCGGCGCCTCCGCTCATCGCGTGGTGGTGCCAGGTTCCAGTGGCGCCCGCAAGCTCCTAGCCCGAGCTCCGGTCGAGGTAGGGGCTCGCCGTGATCTCACCCAGGTGACGCTCGACCAGGGAGCGCACGTCGGCCTTGAGCGCGGCTCGGGTCTTCAGATCTCTGAAGCGCTCGGATGGGAGCTCCCGTGCGATCAGCTTCGCGAGGCGGATGCGCAGCACGTCCGCGCGACTCAGGCTGCCGATCTCCGGGCGCTCGCGATCGGCCTCCTCCCAGCCAGTGCGCTGCCGCTCCCGCCAGTCGGCGCCAGCGACCTGTGTCAGCGCCAGCTCGACCGAGGCGCGAACCCTCAGCTCCCGCTCATGCTGCCGCCAGCTGTCCGTGGAGCCATCCAGGGTCTGGATGAGCTGCAGCACGTCTCGACTCAGGTGCTCCGCGTCCACCGCGTCAGTGTAGGGAGTTCCAGGCCTTCGAGCCAGCATATGCCGTGGGGAAAGAGCGTTCGCTGCCGATCGGTGGCGCGCGTGGCGTGATCGGAGGCCGCTCATCGCGGCGGCGGGCCCGCGCAGCGGCCGGTTTCCACTTGGCGGTTGTGCTCGGGGCGCAGTGCGGGCAAATACTGGGGGTGAGCCAAGACAAGCAGTCGAAGATCGTCGCGGCGCGGATGAAGCTCAAGCAGCGCTTCGAGGCGCAGATGGCGCGCACGCCCAGCGTCAGCGACCACCGTCCCCAAGGAACGGGCGCTCCGAATCGTCACGGCATGCCCAAGCTGCCCCCCGGACAGGTGGAGACCGCGAAGTGGCCGGTGCTGGATCTCGGGATTCACCCGGACGTGAAGCAGGACGACTGGCGCCTGACGATCGATGGCGCATGTGACTCGCCGATCGAGCTCGGCTTCGCCGAACTGCTCGAGCTGGAACAGGTCGACGACACCAGCGACTTCCACTGCGTGACGACCTGGTCCCGGATGGACGTGCGCTGGCGCGGGGTGCGCTTCATGGATCTGGTGGCCCTGGTAGAGCCGAGCCCCGAAGCGAGCTTCGTGATGTGCCACGCGTATGACGGCTACACGACGAACGTCTCGCTTCAGGAGGCGCTGAAGCCCGACGTGCTCCTCGTCTACGAGGCGGATGGCGAACCGTTGCCCCAGGAGCACGGTGGTCCGGTGCGCATGATCACGCCGCAGCTCTACGCCTGGAAGGGCGCCAAGTGGATCCGCCGGATCGAGCTGATGACCGAGGACCGCCTGGGATTCTGGGAACAACGCGGGTACTCGTCGACGGCGCACCCCTGGCGCAACGATCGTTACTCCTGAGCCGGCGGGTTCGCGGACTCGACGCATGCATCAAGAGATCGTCTTCATCGGCTTGTTCGCTGTCGCGAGCATGGTCGCGGTGGCCGCGCGGCGCTTCCGTGTTCCCTACACCGTCGCGCTGGTCGTCGCTGGGCTGTTGCTGGGCACGGCCCATGGCTTCGAGCCCCCGCACCTGACGAAGGAGCTGCTCTACGCCATCTTCCTGCCGGGGCTGCTGTTCGAGGCAGCTTTCCACCTGGATTTCAAGAAGTTCTGGTACAACAAGCTGGCGATCCACGCGCTCGCGGTCCCCGGGCTGATGGTCGCGATCGGGCTGACAGCGGTGATCCTCACGCCCGTCGCGGCGGGCCTCGGGTTGGTCGACCACTTCAGCATCGTGCATGGGCTGGTCTTCGCGTCGTTGATCGCGGCGACGGACCCCATCGCTGTCGTTGGGCTGTTCAAGTCTCTCGGTGCGCCGAAGCGCCTGGCGGTCCTGGTCGAGGGCGAGAGCCTGCTCAACGACGGCACGGCAGTGGTGATCTTCAGCATGGTGCTCGCCATAGCCAACGGAGGTGCGTTCTCCGCCAGTCACGCCGCTTCGGAGTTCGTCGCGGTCGTTGGCATGGGGACGCTGATCGGCGCGGGCATCGGCTACGCGGTCTCCAAGGCCATCCAGCAGGTCGACGACGCGATGGTGGAGATCACGCTGACCACCGTCGCCGCCTACGGTGCCTTCGCGCTGGCCGAGCAGTTCCACTACTCCGGCGTGATCGCGACCGTGGTGGCGGGCATGCTGTGCGGCAACTACGGAGCCAGCACGGGCATGAGCCCCAGCACGCGGGTAGCGGTCGAGAGTTTCTGGGAGTACCTGGCGTTCGCCCTCAACTCATTCGTGTTCCTGCTGCTCGGTCTCGAGGTCGAGCTGGCGAGCCTGCTCAGGTACTGGCAGGTCATCCTGATTGGTTTCCTTGCGGTAAGCTTGGGGAGGGCAGTGGTGATCTTCGGCGTGAGCGGGCTGCTGCGGCTCACCCGCGAGCGCATGCCGTGGAGCTGGTCTCTGGTGCTGACCTGGGGCGGTCTGCGAGGGGCGCTCTCGATGGTGCTGGTGCTGAGCTTGCGGCCTGATTTCCCTCACCGTGAGCTGCTCGTGAACATGACCTTCGGCGTCGTGCTGATCTCCATCATCATGCAGGGGCTCAGCATGGGGCCACTGCTGCGGCGTCTCTCCATCGTCTCGCCGAGCCATGACCGTCACGAGTACGAAACGCGTCGTGGGGCGTTGCTGGCGGCGAGCGCGGGTCTGCGTTCCATCGAGCAGCTCGTGCAGGCGCGCCAGGTGCACGCCGACGCGGTGACGTCCCTCAAGCGCGACTACGAGGAGCGAGTCAGTGAAGCCGAACGTGCCCTGGGCGAGCTGCACCTGGCGAAGGAGGCGCTGCTGGCCGAGGAGTACGAGAGCGCGAAGCGCCACGCGCTCCTCGTGGAACGCACCGAACTCAGTCAGGGGCTCCAGCGAGGCGTGCTCAGCGAAGAGGCCTACGATCGCCTGGTACGCAACATCGACGCTTCCCTGTTGGAGCTCGAGCAGGGCAGCCACTGGTCGGATCCCTCGGAGCCCGGCGACGCACCCTCACCCCCGGAAGAGCTGGCGGCGGAGGTTGCGCCTCGAGCAGAGGCCCCGGCCGAAGCTAGCGATGACGACTGACCACGGCGAGGAAGGCGTCGCCATAGCGCTCGACCTTGGTCGGGCCGAAGCCGTGCACCTCCTCTAGTTCCGCGTGGTTACGCGGCTTGATGTACGCCAGCTCGCGCAGGCTGCGATCCGAGGCGACGACGTAGGGGGGCACCCCGGCCTCTCGAGAGATCTCCAGGCGGGCGGTGCGCAACTCCTCGAACAGCTCGGCCAGCTCGGGATCGATGCGCACGGCGGCCTTGGCGCGCGACCTGCTCGAGGTGGTGCTGGACCCCCCACGACCCTCGGCTGGCGGCAGGTTGATCCGGGGCTCCTGCTTGCCCGTCATCACCCGGTGCCCCTCCCTCGTCATCAGGAGCAGAGGGCGCTCGCCGCCGGAGAAGCTGGCCCAGCCAGCGGTGATGCAGCGCTGGAGCAAGCGCGTCAGCCAGCGCTCGGGGTACTCCGACAGGACGCCGAACGTGGTGACGCGATCGAGGCCTGAGCCGGCTAGGCGTCGGTCCGACTTTCCGCGGAGCAAATTCACCGCCGCGCCGAGGCCGAACTTGCCGTGCACTCGCGCCACCGCGGACAACGCCTTGCGTACGATCAGCGCGCGCTCCACCGAGCCGAGGTCGTCGTCATCGTCCAGCGACACGCACACGTCGCACAGTCCGCACCCGGTGAGGTCGCTGTCATCGGTGCCGAAGTAGCGCAAGATCGCGTCGTGACGGCAGCTGCCGCCCTCGGCCCAGCGCATCAGCTCGAGGAAGAGCCCCCATTTGTGCTCCACGACTCGAGGGTCCGGCTCGCGATCTTCGATGGGCATCTCCAGGAGGCGCCGGCGCATGGGGAAGTCTTGCGCGGAGCTCAAGAGCAATCCGTAGGCTTGCTCGCCGTCGCGTCCGGCGCGACCAACTTCCTGATAGTAGGCCTCCACGGAGTCCGGCGGCGACAGGTGGACGACGCAGCGCACGTCAGCGCGGTCGATGCCCATGCCGAAGGCGTTGGTCGCCGCTACCACCTCGAGCTCACCAGCGGAGAATCGGGCCTGGACCTCGTCCCGATCCTCTCCAGCCATTCCGGCATGGTAACCGGCAGCGCGCCAGCCCTGCTGGCGCAGGCGCGCTGCCTCCTCGTCGGTGCCGCGGCGCGTGGGACAGTACACGATGGCGCTGCCTCGCCCACCACCCGGAGAACCCAAGGCTTCTCGGAGCTGGTCGTCCACCGCGCGGCTGCGCTCGGTCTTGCTCTGGGCCTCTTGGGCCCGCAGCACCAGGTTCGGGCGCGCGAACCCACGCACCAGCTGCGGCGTGTCAGCCGGTAGCCCGAGACGGCTCAGGATCTCGTCGCGCACCACCGGGGTCGCGGTCGCCGTGCAGGCGAGCACGCGGGCGCTCCTCAGGCGGCGGACCAGCTCACCCACCCGCAGATATTCTGGGCGGAAATCATGACCCCACTCGGAGATACAGTGGGCTTCGTCCACCGCCAGCAAGGGACAGTCGATGCGATCCAGGAGGCTCTGAAAGCCGCCGAACACCAGGCGCTCCGGCGCAACGTAGACCAGCTTGTAGCGACCCGCGGCGATCTCGCCCAGGCGGCGGTCGCGCTCCGCGGTGTCCAGGGTCGACGCCAGATAGGTCGCCGCGACGCCGCGCTGTTCGAGCGCGCTGACCTGATCCTGCATCAGCGCGATCAGGGGGGAGACCACGATGCTGGTGCCAGGGAGCAGCAGGGCCGGCAGCTGATAGGTCAGGCTCTTGCCGCCTCCCGTCGGCGCGACCAGGAGCAGCTGGCGCCGCTGCAGGAGGGTGTGGATTGCCTCGGCCTGGCCTGGGCGGAAGGCTCCGTAGCCCAGCTCGCGCAGCGCGCGCTCCAGGTCGTCGGCGCTCGGCAGCGGATCCGAGCGCTGAGGCATTTCAGGAGTGGCCGGCGCCTCGGGCATTCAAGCCCTATACGCAAGGCAAGCGCACCCCGAAAGCCCCGAGTCCATGCGCCGGGGTTCAAGCTTGGCCTCACGCTGCCGTTCAGGGCGATGATGCCGGAAAACGAACGGGCGCTGTCGGAACGGGTCCTCGAGCTGGAGGCCGCGCTGAGCGCTCAGCACGAAGCCATCGAGAGCTTGCGCTGGGCTCGGGCACAGCTCGAGCGGGCCCTGCAGCGGGTGGGCCAGGAACGAGACGAGGCGCGCGAGGACGCGAGTCGCCTGCAAGCGGAGCTGGACCGGCAAAGAGCGCTGAGCGAGCCGCCAGGGCCCAGAGCGACGGGCAAGGCACCGCGCATCGAAGCGTTGCCGGCCGAGCCGGGGCCGTCGACCTCTCCGACCATCCGGCTGCTGGCGTTGCCCGAGCCGGCGACGACCCAGAACAACGCGCCCACGGTGCCAGCCCCTCCTCGCGAGCGCGCCGTGAGCGTCACCCGCGGCGAGCGTCGCGAAGCAGCGGCAGACTCCGGCACCTACTCCGTGCTCGACGTGGGCGAGGAGCGGGTGCGGCCGCTCAGGCGACGCCGGGTCGCGCGCTGAGCCGGATCGAAGCCTGGCCGCGCTCGACGCTACTCTGCAGCGAACAGCCGGGCGCGCTCACGCTCGCGATCGCGTCGGTTCAATATTTCCGCGCGGCTCTCGGCGAGCTGGAGGCGTTGCATGCGGTCGAACTGATCGATGTTCTTGTTCAGCACGAGCTGAAAGCAAGCGGCGCTGCCTTGCTCGGCGACGAGGCCGCTCCAAGCGAGGAAGAAGCTCCAGATGCGGAACCAGCGCTCCCCGAAGCGCTCGACGACCGCGGCGCGGTTGGCCTCCCAGTTCTCGGCCCAGGCGCGAATGGTCAGCACGTAGTGCGGGCTGAGGTTCTCGAGCACCTGACACTCGAAGCCTGCCTTCTCCGTCGCCTTCAGCATCGACGCCGGAGGCAGCGAGGCGTCGGCTCCGGGGAAGATGTACTTGTTC
>JAGQIY010000701.1 GCA_020430865.1 Myxococcales bacterium | reverse complement strand
CACGCGCACGCTCCCCAGATCCGCTTGCGCCGTCTCGTAGCGCTTCGTCGCGGGGTTCCAGTACGGCAGCTTGAAGCTACCGAGTTCGACCTCTCCGCTCTTGGTGATCCGCGCGGTGTAGCTGAAGCGGCGCCAGCCTCCGAGCGACGAGCCACTCGGATCGATCTGTTCCTGTACGTTGGGTTCGAGCCACTCGACCCCGTTCTGCTGCGGAGGCTTCAGCGCGGCCGGGAGGTTGCCCTGCCCTTCGAGGCGCACGACGACGCTCACGGAGTCGCCCTGTTCGACGACGCGGGGCTCGACGCGTGCCTTGAGCACGAAGTTGCCGACGTCGCCCAGCGTGTACCCGACGGGGCGCCCTGCCGCCGGGGGCTCGATCACCTTGACGTGGACGGCTGCGCTCTCACGGTTCAAGCCTCGGCCGATGCCGTAGGCATACGAGCTGCCGCCGAAGCCCATGCTGATGGGGCCGATCACCAGGTCTCCGGTCTTGATCGGGACCATCACCGTCTCGCGGATCTTGACCGCGGTGAACACGGTGTCGCCGATGCGTACGCGGTGCGAGTCCTGGCCCATCGAGTTCTCGACGATTGGATAGGCCAGGAAGTCCGCGCGGGTCGGCTCGTTGGACTTGAGCTCGTTGAACGGACCGCGTGCGCCATAGGCATACGCGCGATAGATCAGCGGCTCGCCGACCACGACTGTCTGCGGGGTCGCCGTGGCACGGATGAACGCGAGCGGGTCCAGGGCCTTATCCGTGCGGAACTCCTCCGGGGCAGGCGGGAACAGGTCGTCGTCGTTGTTCAGGTCGTCGTCCGGGTCATCGAAGAGGCCGGGAAAGCCTGGAGGTGCGCCCAGCCCGAAGGGGTCGAACGGGGCGCGGCGGCGCGGTCCCGAGCCCGCGGGTAGCACCTCGATCTTCACCGTGTCGCCGGTGTAGCGCTTGGACCCGACCTGCACCGAGGGCGGCCCGATGGTGTACGTCCCCGGCTTGGAGGCGACCACTCGCCACGTCGCCCGCAGGCCCGAAGACTGCTGCATCGTGCGGCCGATGCTGAAGGAACGGTAGGTCGCGATGCGCGGTCCGCTCATCTCGAATCCGCGGGGCAGTATCAACCGAAACGCGCCGCCCCGCTCCGCGTCGTCGCCCATCACGCTCAGCTCGATCGAGAAGGGGACGTTCACTTCCGCGTGCCGGGTGCTCACCGACGTACGCAGCGCAGGAGCGGCAGCCGCCGTGGAGCCGTACAGCGCGACACAGGTCAAGCTGCTCAGCACAGGCAGCGCCGAGGCCAGCCTCAGATGGGCGGCCAGCGCGGCAGCTCGTGGCCAAGCGCTGGTTTGGCTCGCTCTGCTCACTTGTCCTCCAACCCTCGCACGCGCTGCTGTAGCGCGTTGCGCTTCGCCGCCTCCTGCTGGAGCGTCGGTGCTCGCTCGAGCATGTCCAGCATTCGGTCGTCCTGGTTCACCGACGGGGGTTGCTGGGGCTTCGATGGCGGCGGCTTGCCTGCGTCGTTGCCGCCTGCGTCGTTGCCGCCATCGGGCTCGTTGTCCTGCCTTCCCGCGTCGTTCCCGGCGTCGCCACCGCCGCTGTCGCTGCCTCCGTCGTTTCCGGCGTCGCTGCCTCCGTCGCCAGCATCGCTACCCCCGTCGGGCTCAGCGTCCGGGCTGCCGTCGCCGCTGTCGGCGTCGCTCCCAGCGTCGCTGGCGTCGCTGCTGGCGTCTGGCGGTTCTTGCTTCTCCTTCAGCTCGAGCGCTATCGCTCGGTTCCAGGCGGCGTCGCGCCCGATCGGGTCACCGGCGTCGTTGGTCAGGCCGGGCGTGATCTTGAGGGCTTCGTCGTAATTCTTGATGGCCTCGTCAAAATTACCGCGTAGAAATTCCAGGTTGCCAGCAAGGTAGAACGCGCGGGCGCGCAGCTCGAGGGCGACGGCGGGGTCCCGAGCGATCAACTGCACGATGCGCAGCGCGCACTCGATCTGCGAGTTGCGTGCCGCGGCCTTGTCGTCCATCGGCTGCACGCCGCCGTCGGGGATGACCTCGAAGCGGCCGCCGAAGCTCTCCGCGATCTTGAACAGGGCGAGCCCGAGGTCGAAGCTCGCGGCCGGACGATCCCGCACCCGTGGTGGGGTGCCTATCGCGCTGTCCTTGCAGGCCCCCGTGGACAGGTACTCCTCGAGCAGGTCTGCTGCCTGGGCGGAAGCGCCCGCGTCGAGCAACTCGATCGCCTGATCGACCTCCGGTGCGTCACGCTCGAAGACCTTGTCCAGGCGCTCGCAGCCGAGCATGAGGAGCAGCGCCAGGCCGGTGGCGGTGGTGGCGCGAAGCCGGTCGCGGCGACGGTTCTTCGGCTCGCGCTTCGGGCGCTGGGGCGGCGGGTCCGGCAAGCGCTTCCGCCGCTTGGCTTGAGAGACGAAGACCTCGACGAAGAGCAGGACCAGGGCCAGCGCCGCGGGATAATAGAACACGTCGGCGTAGACCGTCTCCTCCTTCTCCGCGAGCTCCTCGGTCATCAGCTTGGAGAGGCGGTTGGTGATCTCGCGGATCCCGGTCTCCCCCTTCGCGGCCCGCACCACGACGCCGTTTCCGCGCTCGGCGATCTGAGCGAGCTGGCGCTCGCCCTCGGCGGTGAGCTCCGTCGTCAGGGGCTTGCCCTCGGAGTCGGTGCGCCAGCCTACCACCTCCTCCTGGTCGTTCATCTCCGGGATTGGCTCTGGAGTGCGACCGCCGATCTGCACGACGTTGAGGGTGATTCCCTCGTGCGCCGCGGCCGTGGCGACGGCCACCGGATCGCCCTCCAGGTCCTCACCGTCCGTGACGAGGATCATCACCTTGGCGTGCTTCTGACTCAGCGGGTCGCGACGTAGCAGGTCGCGACCTGCCTCCAGCGCGCGACCGATGGCCGTGCCGCCGACGGGCATGTCGTTGGGCGTCTGCTGCCTGAGAAACTGCGCGATGGCGCCACCATCGCTGGTCAGCGGGAAGCTCAGCGGATCTCCCGCGAAGGCGACGGCGCCCAAACGCGCGCCCGGCAGCTCGGCGATCAGCCGAGCGATCTCGCTCTTCGCCCGATCGATGCGCGACGGACGCACGTCCCGCGCGTACAT
>JAGQIY010000700.1 GCA_020430865.1 Myxococcales bacterium | reverse complement strand
GGTCGAGGTAGCTCACTCGCCATCCTCCGCGATGCACAGCCGACACTCGTCGTCATGGCTCGGCTCGCAGCACTCCTCGCGGTCGACCGACCAGTGGCCGTCGCAGCCGCACTGAAGGGGCTGGCCGTCCTCGACCTCGTTCGTCTCGCCCCACAGCGCACGGCCGCAGCCGGGGCAATCGCCGAGGCGCACGTCGCCGTACGGATGGAGGCGGAACGAACCGCAGCCGAGGTGGACGTGACCGCCATCAAGCAGCCCTGTCGCCACTTCCCCAGCGAACGCAGCGTCCTCGTCGCTACGAGCAGGTTCGCCAAACAGGTGGCGCGCGACGATGTCTTGCAGGTCGGTCGGTGTTGGCACTTCTTCGCGGACGACGCTCGTCCCGTCATCGACGACGAGGCATCCGTACTCGGGCTCGGGCGCGGGGTCGGCGGGGGTTCCGTGGAGCCACATCGATGATCTCCTCTCCTCAGAACGGGACGCCATCGTCGACCTCGGCGTTGTCGTCGTCCTCGTCGTCCTCGGCTGAGCATTCGAGCATCATCGGCAGCTCGAAGCGCGGCGCCATTCGGACTGCGGTCTTGTAGCCGAGCGTCGTCCCGTAGACCTGGTCGGTTTGGATGATGCTCCCAGCGAACTCGCGGGCCTGCGCCTCGGTGACGGGCGTGATCGCGTAGAGAGCCGACGACGCGAAGAGCTTGACGAAGCCCTCGCGCGTGGTGGTCTCGGGGACCACGACCTGAATCATCGTGCTACCGAACCGGGCCACCTCCGTGACCTGGCCCGCGTAGCTGCGATGACCCATAACCTCAACCACGGCCCAGATGGCGCCGTTGTTTGTTCCTGTCTCTTCAGTCATTGTCTCTCCTCCGTTCAGTTGCGAGCGACGAAGTACGCCGCTCCGATGATTAGCCACAGAGGCCACAGCCGGATCGCGAGCATGGTGAGCATTGCGGCGACGTAGGCCGGGGTCTCGCCGCGCGAGCGCGAGTCGAAGGGCTCCAACTGCATCTCGGCGTAGGCTTCGTCCAGCTCGGTGTCTTGGTTTCTCCAGTGCTTCATGGCTCCTCCGTTCCCGGCCGGACGGTCCACGCCCGGTCGTGTTGCTCAAGCGGCGGGAGCTGGTAGCAGCGCCACGCCTTCACCTTGGGGCTCGGAAACGGCTTCCAGACCCAATGACAGTACTCGCGGGAGTCCGCGCCCCACGGCTTGCCCGTGTCGGGGTTGATCCCTGTTCGGAACTTCACGCGGCCGCCCACGCGAACCTGGCTGAACGGGCAGTGCTCTTCGATCAGCGACCAGTGCTCGGCGGCCTGGCCCCATTGGGAGAGGTAGAGCAGGGCGAGGGTGCCCGCCGGCTCCCGTTCGCCGCCCACGATGTTGTAGCTCCCCGGCTCCAGCAGGGGCACGCACAGGCGCACGTACTCGGGGAAGAGCGAGAACGCCGAGTTCGTGGCGATGACGTCGAAGCGCCGGCCGGCCTCGCGCAGCTCGGCCAAGACCTGGCG
>JAGQIY010000699.1 GCA_020430865.1 Myxococcales bacterium | reverse complement strand
GTAGAAACCCCATGGCTTCGCTCGGATTCGGCGGGGTTGCCCTCACGGGGACCCAGGTGCTCAAGCTACATCAACGAAGGCGTTGATGTAGGCAACGAGCGCAGTGCTCCTGCCAGGGCAAGCGCGAACCACATGGGTTCGTGCAGGCTCCCTGAAGACAGGTCCGCCTCCAGGGGACACCAGGACTACGCCGTCCACTTGGTGCTGATGGGCATTGTCGGGACTACGAAACGCCCAGAGGTACTTGCTCGCCTCAGAGGCCACGGTTCCCGCCGACAATACGCCCGGAGATTCCGGGCGACCAGAGTACCGCTTCGCGTCGAAGACGATCGTCTTCAGGGTGGCCGGTGGGCTTTCACCGAGGTCGCTGATGCAATGTCGGGCCCGGCGAACCAGTAGGATATCCGGGGCGAGTCCGGCGGCGTAAATGTCCTCGATGTGTCGCGGCGCACCCGCAGAGCCGATAGTTGGCGTCACCCAGAGATCAATCACCCATTCACTCGTTGCCCATCCCAACAGAGGTGATTCTCCTAGCGGCCGAAGACGCCTCGCCGTGGACACGCCTCCGCGCCGGAACGGGCCCAGCGCTGTGTCGATGGCTCGCACTACCTCCATCGTGACCCAATCCTGGTACATCGACCATGCTGGCTGGAGCGGCTGGCGCTCGTCGCCAGCGCCCGGCGCGCGACGTGGCGCAGTTAGAAGCGCGAGGCCGGCGTCCCAGGCGATGCGGAACTTCTGAGGCCACGCGGAGCGTGCTGCATCCGGCCGCCGTCCCCTGGGCTTTGAAACCGCCGCCGCATGCCGTAGTTCCTCCGCCAGATGTTCAGCGACCCGCGCGCTCTCCAAAGCGTTGGCGATGTCATAGAAGAGCCCTGCGAGACGTGCCGAGGTCCACGGCGCGGGAGCGACCAGATGTCTGACCGACTTGTCTGGCTGGCCATCGACGATCGCAATTCGACCAGCCGCCGCTTCACGAAACGTCTCCGGTTCATCGGTGAGGCCTCTGATGATCTCTGGTGGATACCGGCCAATTCTGCGACTGCGACGCTGCGGCCATTGTCGCAGCGCGGCTACCGCCCAGCCAAGGTCGACGAGCGCTCGTATGTCGAAGCCTTCACGCGAACCCGCACGAATCGCCTCCTCAGTCAGCCCGAGCCGCCCCTCAGCGACGGCTTCCATCGTCATGATGATCCGGAGTTCGTCGCTTGCGCTGCGGAGTACGGCCAGGTCGTCAGGTGCGAATGGACGTGGGAGGTGGAGCCGACCGACGAGGATGCTCTCGAAGCTGCCGTCAGGCAGCTCGCACGGCACAACAAGGTCGCCAACAAGATCAGGCTCGTCTGAGCCTCCTGCCGACGGACACATCAGCCACCCTGCATCACCACGCGCACGAACCGAGAGCGCATCGTAAGGCTGACGGTCTGGCCACACCGGCTGGCCGGGCACTTCCAGGATGCATCGGAGACGCGGGAGGTCGATTTCCAGTAGCGCCATTCACGACAACGCCGACCAGAAGTCCGTTGCAGCGCGACCCGCAGAAACCGTCTGTAGACGCCTATGCAGCGGACTGCGTTCCATCGTCGCCGATGCACTAGCAAGCGGAGCGAACTGCATCCCCGCAGAGGTACCGATGGCTTCGCGGACGCGGTGGAAGTTCTCCTCGGAGAGACTCGGCAGAACGATATGAAGGACTGCGTATTCTAACCCCAGCTTTCGCAGCAGCTCTGCGGACTCCGTTCCTTCGCCTTCACCAAGCCCGACGAGCAGGTACGTGGAGGTGAAGGCAACCATCCGCAGGAGGTTGCGTGGACTGATGATCGGAGGAAGCTTGAGCACTGCGGCCACAGCTATCGCCGCGGCGTGCACGTCCGACACCACGCTGTCAAACAGCGCGGTGTCATGCACATTCAGTGCTTGGATCGCGTCCGTTGGCCTTCCCAACGCTTGGAAGTATTCGTATCCAGGCGGCGCAGGCTCACCACCGCCGAGTACTGAATGTCGCAGGTCATCCAGTGTCAGTTCGGGAGGTTCCAGGACGATAGCTAAGCCACGGGCTGCCACCTTGCGAGACGGCGGTTCGGCGGTTTGGTCGACGTTCAGGGTGGCGATCACGCGAGGCCATAGCCCGACCTCCATCGACTTCGGGACTGCGGTCCCTCCACCCGTCCTTTCGACCGAGGCATTGGACCCGTGCAGGGTGAGAACGACCTTTTCTGAGGACAATCCCGAAAAGTCCCGCATGAACGACGAGAGGTAGCCCTCCATTGTGCCAAGGTTCGCTTCCTCGAAGATCATTACAGGAGGGCAAATCTCAGCCGAGCTCGGTGGCCCGGGCGTGGTCTGTTGCGCGCCAAGCACCAGCGGTGCCGCACCTCCCGCCGCAGTGCCGGCAGGCCCCAACCCCTGGAACACGTCGAGCCATGCGGACGGCTGATAGCGGAGTACACCACCGATGGTGGTCGGGTAGCCGAGCAGTTCGCTCTCCGTTGCGACGCCGAGCGGCACCTGGATCCGTCGCCTCCGGTCGGCATGCGTGAAGAGCGCCGCCAACGCCTCGGCAACGGCGCTCTTGCCAGTACCGGAAGGGCCCGCCATGAAGAGCAGTTGCGACGATAGAGCCGCCGACACGAGGTCGCGGCATTCGTCTCTTGAGAGGACGATACGTCGATGCTTTAGCACATCACAGAAGGCGTTTGTAACGCCAAGATAGGGCCATTTCATGGACGGAGAGCCTCCCAAGCATCGTCAGAGAGCTGCGACCGGAGCCAGGAGATATCGGTCACGATTGTACCGTTTCGGAAGTCGTGACCTTCCCGGAGCGCCTTGCACGCACCTGCGATCACCGCGAGGTCCTCACGGAACTCACCAAACGTGCTGGTCCCCACATGCTCACGCAGCGTCTCGAACCCGTCTGGGGCAACGCCCCACTCACCCGTGGCCGCGGGGTTAGTCAGGACAACACGGGGCCACACCACCGACTTCCCAGCGGCCATGCATTTCTCCGAAGAGGGCGCGACGGTGCAAGTTCCGTCTCCCGGACTACCGCTGAACTCGCTGCACTGCGGACGTGCAATCGCCAGGGTGGCGACGACGGCGGGGCGAGACTTTCCATGGACGGGGTAAAAGCACTCCACTCCTTGCTGCGTGTTAATGGTATTGCCAGGGTTGAATTCGGATTTGACCGCGCGGCCGTAGGGCACTTTGTCGCCCCACCACCATCGTGCGCTGTCGAGGTCAATACTTGTGCTCCAACGCTTCATCGATGCGCCATCAGCAAAGACCAAACGGCACGGCTTTGCAGGTCCCGGTTTCGGAGGCAGATCGCTCAACGGGTCGAGAGCCGCTACGGAAGGTATATCGTCCGAGTGCTCGTAGGTCGTGGCGCTACCGGTGCCGATCTTTCTCCACACCTGATCGCGGTGGCCGATCAGCGTCAATGTTGGGAACGTGAAGAGATCCTCGATCGCGTTGATTAGAAGATTCCGACGACCGGCGCTCGGATTGCGCCAGGACATTGTGGCGACACCTGTAGACCAACTTCCAATTTCGTCGCAGCGCCGAAGGTGCCCGAGAGCAATAATCGCGAACAACATCCTTACGTTCATCCGATGCTGCGTCGGCTGAAAGTGGTTCGACGAACGTATCCTCACCAGAGCTTCTTTCAACTTGCCCAGTGTGACAACCGTGCTCACTTGATTGCCTCCAAGGCCTTGACGTACTGCCTCAGGCTGAGGTCGCCGCGCACGTATTGCCGAAAGAGGCTGCGGTTCCCGTCGTCGACCAGTACTACAGCGTCTTTCTCGCTATCAGCTGCGTTCTCCGGGAGGTCTCCGATGGCATCCCGCACGCTTGGTGGAAGTCCAGCAGTGGCGAGTTCTGGCTGCGCGTCGCCTCTGTAGGCTGGCTCCAGAATCTTGTGCGGACCCGTGGGGAATTCGTAGGGGGGGAGCGAGCTGTCGGTGCCCACCACGACCAGTCGGCGTCGCCGCTGGGGCAAGCCGAGGGCTTCGCAGTGCACCACTCTCCACCGCACGACGTAGCGCATGTCCTCAAGGTGTCCGAGCAGGCTGTTGAACCAAGGGCGGCGCGACTTCCAACTCAACGCTGCAACATTCTCGAACAGGACCTGCCGGGGGCGAAGCTTCTGGATCATCCACAAGAAAGCGTCCGGAAGCTCGTTCCGGGGATCCTCGAAGAGCCTATTGCTACCGGCATTGGAGAACCCCTGGCATGGCGGACCGCCTGCTACTAGGGCAAGGCGTTCTTTGCCGAGGACTGCCTTCACCTGAGAAACGAGACGCTCCCTCGCGTCCTTGCGTGACAGATCGCTGGCCTCAGCGGGGACGCGCGGAGACAAGTACGACTGCAACGTCCTGAGTGCCGCCGCGTCGTGGTCCGCCACCGCGACCGTCTCGAACCCTGCTGCCTGGATGCCGGCCGCAAGTCCACCCGCACCAGCAAACAGTTCTACGGCGCCACCGCGTGCCGGAAGGGCGGATGCCAGCCAAGCGGCCACCGGCGGGGGCACGGCGTTCCCGATCTGCATCGCCCTGGCCCGTCGAGTACCCTGAAAGATGACGCAGTCCTGAAATCCCTGTAGCCGGGCGGCTTCCCGATACGTGAGCGTACGGTCCGCAGAGGGATGGATGTTCGCGCCGTTGCCGGGTCTCACGAAGTACGTCGCGATCGTGGACGCGGTCGAGTCCCACGTCAGGCGGCCGTAGTAGCTGGAGCGGCTGCCGGTGCCGAGAGCCGCCCCTTCACGAATCTGCTTCACCCTTGCAGAGGGGAAGTCCTCGGGAAGACTCCGCCAGTTGCCACCAGGCGGGATGAAGGAGATGGCCTGGAGGTCGAGATCCGACAGAGCTCCAGCGTCGTGCCCGCGCACGTCACCCGCCACAGCGCCCTCGCATACCCATCGGTGCACGGTGACGCGCGGCGCTCGCGGCGATCAGTTCCACCGGCACCGAGTGGACTTCGGGGTGTTCAGGCGCAGGCGTCACACTGACCGCGTACCGTGTGGCTCCTGGCGCATCAGCCAGGGTCTGGAGGTGGGTCATGTTCACGCGTGCTCCAGCTACGGCGCGCGCACCGCGCTCACTGCGAGCAAACAGCACGTCGCGAGAATGGAGCTTGGGGTCTGGTAGCAGACCAAGCATCCCGGTGGCCCACACCCCGAACGCCTCAGCGTCGCTCTGCGCGAGCTTCTCTGCCTCTGCCCTAGTCGACGGCCCACCACGCCAGTCGATCGCCCCCGGCGCTATCCCAGCTTCGCCGAGCCGACCTATGGCGAGCGCCGCCGCTTTCAGACTGGAATCGCAGCCGATCCATCCCAAACCTGCAGCATTGG
>JAGQIY010000698.1 GCA_020430865.1 Myxococcales bacterium | reverse complement strand
GGGTGAGGGAAAACCACGCGGAAACGCTTCTGGCGGAGAGGAGCGCCATGCTCTTCAGTGGCACCAGCGTGACGCGGGGCGCGGCAGAAGGTGTCGTGGTCGCCATCGGCATGCAGACGGAGCTGGGACAGATCTCGCGCCTCGTCGCCGAGGTCAAGGACGAGGCGACACCCCTGGAGCGTCGACTGGAAGAGCTCGGTCGCAAGCTGTCCTGGCTCACCCTCGCCGTAGCCCTCGCCGTCGCCCTGGTCGGCGTCGTCAGCGGCAGGCCGCCGCTGCTGATCCTCGAGACGTCCATTGCGCTCGCGGTGGCCACCGTCCCCGAGGGGCTGCCGATCGTCGCGACCCTGGCGCTGGCGCGTGGCATGGCGCGCATGGCACGGCGCAACGCGCTCTGTGCACGGCTCGCCGTTGTGGAGACGCTCGGGGCCACGAGCGTGATCCTCACGGACAAGACCGGGACCCTCACCCAGAACCGGCTCGCGGTCGAGGAGCTGGTGATCGACCATCAGCGGATCGTCGTGGAGTGCTTGGGCGGCGAGTCAACGGCGCAGTTCTTTCATGATGGCAGAGCGTTGCGGGGCCAGCTGCAGGAGTTGCTCGGGCGTGCGCTGCGCGCCGGGGTGCTGTGCAACGACGCGCACGTGACACCGGCGGGCGAGGGGGTCGGCGAACCCCTCGAGGTCGCGCTGCTGATGGCAGGAGGGAAGGCGGGACTCGACGCCGAAGCGTTGAAGGAGCGCTTGCCAGAAATCCGCGAGGAAGCGTTCGATCCGGAGACTCGCATGATGGCGACGTTCCACGAACAGGAGGACGCGGGGCTGCTGGTTCAGGTCAAGGGAGCTCCTGAGGCCGTGATCGCAGCCTGTCGTCGCGCGGTCACGCGCAGGGCGACGGTCGTGCTGGATGAGAAGCGGCGTGGCCAGTGGCTCGACCACAATCGCCAGCTCGCCTCGAGGGGGCTGCGCGTGCTGGCGCTGGCCGAGGGAGTCGTCGCCGATCGGGACGACGCACCCTATCGAGACCTCACCTTGCTCGGCCTGGTCGCGATGGCGGACCCGCCGCGCTCCGAGGTGCGTCAGGTGATCGACGACTGCCGCGCCGCCGGGGTGCGCGTGGTCATGGTGACGGGGGATCAGGCTCAAACGGCGCTGCGGGTGGCGGAGTCGGTGGGGCTCGTCGAATCGGGGACGGAGGCTTGCGTGCTGGGTGTCGATCACGAGCTGTCCAGGCAGGAGCAGCAAGAGGTCGCCCAGGCCAGCGTGATCGCTCGAACTTCGCCGCGTCAGAAGCTCGAGGTGCTAGCGACCCACCAGCGGCGTGGCGCCGTGGTTGCGATGCTGGGAGATGGTGTGAACGACGCCCCGGCGCTGCGACGTGCGAACATCGGGGTAGCCATGGGGAGGGGCACCCAGGTGGCGAAGGAGGCCTCCGACCTGGTGCTCAACGACGATCGCCTGTCGACCGTGGTGGTGGCCATCGGTGAAGGTCGGGTGATCTTCGAGAACATCCGCAAGTTCGCGCTCTACTTGCTGTCGTGCAACGCCAGCGAGCTCGGCGCCGTCGGCGTGGCGGCTTTGATCGGCCTGCCGCTCCCCGTGTTGCCGCTGCAGATCCTGTTCCTGAACCTCGTGACCGACGTGTTCCCGGCGCTCGCGCTGGGAGCCTGTGAGGGTCAGTCGCGAGCGCTGAAGCTCGCGCCGCGTCCCTCCGACGAGGGGGTGCTGGAGCGACGGCACTGGCTCGCCATCGGTGGCCACGGCGCGGTGATCGCGGCCACGGTGCTCGGTGCTCTGCTGGTCGCGACCTACGTGCTCGAGCTGCCTGCGGAGAGCGCCGTCAGCGTGTCGTTCGCGACCCTCGGCTTCGCGCAGCTGACGCACGTCTTCAACATGCGTGGAGAAGACTCCCCGGCGATCTCGAACGAGGTCACCCGGAACCTCTGGGTGTGGGGTGCGGTCTTGCTGTGCTCGGTCTTGCTGCTGCTGGCGCTCTACGCGCCCCCCCTCGCCGCGGTGCTCGGCACGCGAGCGCTGGACGCTCGAGGCTGGTCCGTCGTGGGGGCGGCCAGTGCGACGCCGCTCCTGTTCGGTGGGCTCCTGCGCCTACTGGTTCGGCGGCGGACTGGCGCTGCGTAGCGCCTGCGCGCCGGCGACGGCCTCCAGCAGCTCACTGGTGATGCGTTCCTGACGAGCCGTGCGCCAGTTCTGGGCGAGCTCGTCGAGTCGACGGTCGCAGGCCAGCTTCGCTCGTTCAGCTGCTAGCATCCGTGCGGAAATTTCGCTGCACAGGGACTCGGCCACGGCCGCGATCAGCTCACCGCTGACGGCCTCCACCAGCACCGCGTCAGCGACTTCTTCTGGGGGAGAGAACGTGTCGGGAGGAAAGTCGAGCAGCGCGCCACGGCGGAAGACCAGCCTTTGGGCGTGCAGCTGCCCGCTGGCGTTGGCCATGTGATGCAGGACGACCGATCGCTCGGCTGCATGCCGGAGGAGGGCGGCTGCGACGGAGCGTCCCACCGTGTCCACGTCGCCGATCGCGCTCGCTCCCGGCAGGCTGAACAGGACGCGATCGGCGACCTCGGGGTCACGCAGCGCCACCTCTGTGAAGCGCGCGCCGACCAGGCCGAGCGCTCCAGTCGGCGGCAGCGCGCGCGCAGTGCGGATCGGCAGCGCGCCGGAGTAGGAGCGTTCAGGGCCGATCACCAGGTGAACCACGTCCCGCGCTGGGCCCGCGTCAGCAGGCAGCGTCAGTCGAGACAGCGTTCGATCGAGCCACTGCACGTAGCTGCGGGCCTCCCTCGCCGAGGCCTCGGCGAGGGGTAGCTCCGAGCGGGCCAACGACCAGATCGCGTGCACGACCTCTCGCACCGACGCGACCGCGGCGGAGCGGCGCTCGATGGTCTCGATGTCCTGGGGGTCACTCGACATCGATCGTCACCTCGATCGCTCGTGCGTCGTCGCTCGGGTAGCCGTGGTCCGCCAGCTCCGAGATCGCACGCTCGACGGCGAGCCGTCCGTCGGCAGGAAGCGTCGCGTCCCGTTCGACGCCGAGCCTGACGCTCGCCAGATCGTGCTCGGTGGTTCGGATCAGGGCCTCCGCGAAGCCGGGGACGGCATCCACGGGAACGCGTAGTAGCTCGGGCGCTTGAGCGAGCACCAGGCGCGCGACCTCCTCCCAGACGCCGAGCGGCTGGAGGCGGGGCGCGCGAAGCAAGGCGCGGATGCGTCTCCCCGTCTCGATGCGCGCCTGGGTCTCTGTCTCCAGCCGGGTGCCGAGACGACTGAAGCTCTCCACCTCGAGGAACGAGGCGTACTCCAGGCGCAGACGGCCGGCGAGCTCGCGAAACGCGGGCGCCTGCGCGCGGGAGCCGACACGGCTCACCGAGAGGCTCGCGTCAATTGCAGGTTTCTGCCCGGATACGAACAGCTCGCGTGAGAAGACCAGCTGACCATCGGTGATCGAGATCAGGTTCGTCGGGATGTACGCGTTCAGACGCCCGCCCTCCAGGACCGCGACCGGGAGCGCGGTCAAGGAGCCCCCCCCCGCGTCCGTGGACAGCTGCGCGGCGCGCTCGAGGAGACGCGCGTGCAGGTGGAAGATGTCCCCCGGGTAGGCCTCGCGCCCGGGCGGTCGGTGCAGGAGCAGTGAGAGTTCCCGCCACGCGATCGCGTGAGCCGAGAGGTCATCGTAGACCACCAAGGCGTGCTCCCCTCGGTGCATGAAGTACTCGCCAATGGCGGTTCCAGCGAATGGGGCAAGGTAGCGCATGCCGGGCGGCAGATCGTCAGGTGCCGCTACGACGACCCAGCGTCCGCCGGCTTCGCGCAGACGCTCGACTAGCTGCCACGTTTCCACGCGGCGTCTGCCTACCGCGACGTACACTCCGACGACATCGGTTTCCCGCTGGCGCAGCAGAGCGTCCAGAACGAAAGCCGTCTTGCCGGTCCCCTCGTCGCCCACCACCAGCTCTCGCTGACCACGCCCGACGGGGAACATCGAATCGACGGCGAGCACCCCGGTGTAGAGCGGCGTGTGTACGTCCGTGCGCTCGAAGATGCGTGGCGCCTGACGCTCGAGGGGCATCAGCTCGTGGGGCGGCTCTAGAGGTAGGCCGTCGACGGGGCGTCCGAGCGGATCCACGACGCGCCCGAGCAACTCGTCTCCAACGGGGATCGCTGCCGTCTGCTGGAAGGAGCGGACAGGCGCGCCGACATCCGCCTGGTCTGGACGCTGGAGCAGCACGGCCTCCACCGCGCTCGGACGCAGACCGAGCACCAGCGCCGTGCCGTGACGGCCGATGCGCAGCACTTGCTCGGCGCTCGCGCCAGGCAGGCCGCCGATGCGCACCACCCCATCGGCCACACTGAGCACACTGCCTTCTTCACGCGCGGGGATCTGGAAGTGGTACTCGTCCGCGACGCGCGTCATCGCGCTGCCCACGGAGCGTGCCAGCGTCTGCAGCGGCGACTCAGGCAACCCGAGCCTCCTGCTCGAGCAGACCTCGCACGCGGTCGCGGAAGACGTCCAGCTGACCCAGGATCGAGGCGTCCAGCACCAGGTGCCCCACGCGCAGCACGACGCCTGCAATCAACCCTTCGTCGTCCCGCAGCACCATGTGTGGCGGCTGCTCGAGGCACGCGGCGAGCGCATGGCGTAGTCTGCCCACGGACTCGCTCGACGGCAGGTGCGCGAAGGTGGCTTCCACTTCCTCCGCGCCCGTCGCGCGGAGCTCGTCGCGGCGTCGTTCGACCTCCTCCAGCAGGCGTTCGAAGATCGCGGTGTCCGCCCCGTCGGGAGAGATCTCCATCAGCATGCGCCCAGCGATCTGGGCGCCGTGCTCCACCGCAAGCTCACGCACCCAGTTGGCCGCTGCTTCACGCTCCACGCTGAGCATGCGGCGGGCGCGGGCGCGCTCGGCATCGGCGTCCTCACGAGCCTGCGCCAGGAGCCGAGCGCGCTCTTCCGAGGCACGATGGGTTGCCTCACGGAGGACCTCGTCGCGCAGGCTCTCGATGTCACGTCGCAGCGCCTCGGCTCCGGCCTCGCGCTCCCGAGTGTCGAGCAGCGCAGCAGCCAGCTCGTCCTCCTGGCGCTTGAGCTCGTCCCGGCGCTGCTGCACACCCTTCTTCAGCGGTTTGAAGACCAGGCGATTCAGGATCCACATCAGGACCAGGAAGTTCGCGATCTCGAAGATGAAGCTGGTCAGTGAGAAGCCCATGGAATCCTCACGGCAACAGTGGGTTGGCGAAGAGCAGGATCAGCGCGATCACCAGGCAGTAGATCGCGGTCGACTCGACCATCGCGAGACCGACGAAGAGCGTGCGGGTGATGTTGTTGCTCGAGTCGGGCTGCCTCGACATGGCTTCGAGGGCGCTGGACACGGCGCGCCCTTCGGCGAGCGCTGGACCGATGGAGCCGATGGCCATGGTCAGGCCTGCGGTGATGATGCTCGCGATGGCGATCCAGTCCTGGGCTGTCATGAGGTCTCTCCCTTCGAGAGGATGGGTTGGCGTTCCGCGCTCTCGAGGGAGCTGGCGGCGAACACCAGCGTGAGAACGCCGAAGATGTAGGCCTGAACCACGGCCGTGAGCGCCGACAGCAGCATCAGCGGCACCGGGATCAGCAGTCCGGCGAGGTAGAGGAAAATCGCGCTCACCAAGGCGCCGCTCAGCATGTTGCCGAACAGGCGCAGCGCCAGGGCGAGCGTGCGGCTGACCTCGCCGATGACGTTGAACGGCAGGAGAAACGGGCTCGGTTCGATGTAGCGTTTCAGGTAGCCAAGCCCGCGCTGCCTCAAGGCGTAGACATGGCCAGCGCCGAAGGAGATCACGGCAAGCGCCGCTGCCAGGGAGAGATCCCGAGTGGGACTCGCCAGGCCGGGCAACAGCCCGACCAGGTTCGCCGCGCCGATGAACAACCACAGCGTGAGCACCAAGGGAACCAGCGCTCGCACGTCCGTGTTGGTGGTCTCGACGATGGAGCGCTCGAGGACCTCGTAGGTCAGCTCGAGGCTCTCGCGAGCCGACCTGTTGAGCATCGCGAAGCGCAACACGCCAAGCAGACAGATGCTGAGCAGCATCGCTCCCAGCATGGTGTCGGTAACGACGAAGGGTCCGAGATGGAACAGTTCCTTGGGGAAAGGCTGCATGGTCCCTTCATCTCCGCTCGAGGCGCCGCGCCGCCCGTCCGATCCAGATCAGCTGGACTGCGGCGAGTCCGAGCACCGCAGCCCAGGCCGCCTGACGCGCCAGCGCGGCGGCGCCAACCACACAGATCGCGACGCTGACGAGGCCCAGCGGGTACGTCGCCAGGATCAAGAGCGCGCGCCCCTCGCGGATCTGACCCGCGCGCCAGCGGGTCAGGCCCAGGTGCAGGGCACCCCCGAGGGCTCCCAGTCCCGCGCCGAGCACCAGATCCCAGATCGTCATGGTTCCTTCTCCTCGGGAT
>JAGQIY010000697.1 GCA_020430865.1 Myxococcales bacterium | reverse complement strand
CTGGTCTTGACGGTGGACGCGCAGGGCCGGGTCAGTGACGCCCAACTCGCAACTCCGCCGGAACTACCGCAGCACAGCGAGGTCGAAGTCAGCGAGTTCGAGGCCCACGCGGTGGAAGCCGCGAAGCGCTGGCGCTTCAAGCCAGCGCTTGGCCCCGAAGGACCGCTCTCAGCAAAAATCCGCGCGGTAATTCGCTTCCTGCCCGCGACTGAACCTTCCCGGGCGGACCCTAGGAAGGCGCGCACCGGGGCTCACGGACCGGCAGGGCATCTGCCCACTGATCAGACGCCAGCCGCCGCCGCGCCGACCAGCGAAGGCGCCGACCAACCCACGGATCAAGTCTATGTCCGGGCTGCGACTCCCCCGCGCACCGCGAGCGCCGTCGAGCGCGATCGGCGAGTGCTCAGCGCCGCGCCACATCGCACGGCGAGTGATCTACTCCTGACGGTGCCGGGAACCTTCGTCACCCAGCATAGCGGCGAGGGGAAAGCGCACCAGATCTTCTTTCGCGGCTTCGACGCCGTACACGGCCAGGACATCGAGTTCTGGGTCGGCGGCGCCCCGGTGAACGAGGTCAGCAACGTGCACGGTCAAGGCTACGCCGATCTGCACTTCGTGATGCCCGAGGTGGTGACTCGCGTGACGGCGCTGCCCGGCCCCTACTCGCCAGAGCAAGGGGACTTCGCGGTCGCTGGCAGCATGGACTTCGAGCTCGGCTACGACGAGCCCGGCTTCACCGTGAGCGGCAGCCTGGGCAGCTACGGCGCGCGGCGCGCGTTCCTCGCCTACCATCCGAAGGACGCACCGGCCGAGACCTTCGGAGCGTTCGAGACCTACGAGAGTGATGGCTTCGGCGTCGGCCGCGCGGCGCAGCGCGCCTCAGCCATCGCTCAGATCGTCCACCCCCTGCACGAAGACATCGAACTGCGCTTGCTCGCCAGCACGTATGCCGCGCGCTTCGGCTCCGCCGGCGTCCTGCGCCTGGACGACGTCGAGAGCGGGCGCATGGATCGCTTCGACAGCTACGACACCGCCCAGGGAGGTCGCAGCGGCCGCACTCAGGTCGTCGCGGATCTGCGCGGCGCGCTGGATGACTGGCACTTCCACTTCAGTCCCTATGCGATCTCGCGCAGCCTCGAGCTGGACCACGACTTCACCGGTTTCCTCGAGGATCCTGTGAACGGCGACTCGACACAGCAGCTGAACGACGCGCGCACGCTGGGCTTCCGCGCGTCTCTGCGTCGCCAGATCAAGCTCCTGAACGAGCATGACAGCATCAGCGTCGGGATCGCAGGACGCGACGACAGCATCGAGCAGTCAGACCGACTGCTGAGCCAGGTGACCCGCGAGGTGACGGCGTCCGTCATCGACTCGGAGGTCCACGCTCAGAGCGTGTCTGGATTCGTCGATGTCTCGCTGCGGCCCCTGCCTCGCGTGGTCGTGCGCGGCGGCGCACGCTGGGACGCGCTCTCCTTCGGCATCACGGATCACCTGCGCAACGACCAGACACGCTCGGCCCAGGGCACGCACTTCGGCAAGAAGGGCACGCTCGACGTCGCGGTGGTGCCAGGACTGCACGCGCTCTTGAGCTATGGCGAGGGTTTCCGCTCACCTCAGGCCCGGAGCCTCGGCGCTGGTGAGCGCACACCGTTCACCAAGGTCACCTCGTACGAGTTCGGAGTCCGCTACGGCGACGCGAAGCGTATCCGCGCCTCGTTCGCCGCCTTCCACACCGACCTCAGCGACGACGTCGTGTTCCTCGAGTCAGTTGCGCGCAACGAACCGGTGCCCGCCACCCAGCGCAACGGCGCGGTGATCGATTTCACCGCGGAACCCACGCCCTGGTTCACGTCTTCCCTGGGTGCCACCTACACCCGCGCGACGTTCACGGAGTCTGGGGGAGACTACGCAGAGGGCGCACTAGTGCCCTTCGTTCCCCAGATGGTGGTGCGCGACGACCTGGCCCTCAAGCCGACGCTGGGGAAGCTCTTGGGGCGCAGCCTGGTCGGGACCTTCGGGCTCGGCTTGACGTACCTCTATCGGCGTCCGATCCCCTACGGGGAGCTGGGGACCAACGTCTTCCTGATGGACGCGCGCGTCGCCGCACGACTCAAGGAGGTCGAGCTGAGCCTGGAGAGCTTCAACCTCCTCGACACGGACTGGAACGACGGTGAGTTCGTCTACGCCTCGAACTTCAACCAGGGGTCCGCTCCCTCGCTGCTACCCGTCCAGCACGTCTCCGCGGGCGCGCCGCGCACCGTCATGGCGACACTGACCCTCTTCATCTGATCGACGACCTGGAGCTGGCCCATGCAATTTCCACAAGACAAATTAGTCAAGCTCACGAAGCGCCTCTCGCTCGGAGTAGCCGTCTACGGCCTGTGGCTCGGCATCGCCAGCCTGCAGAGCGGATGCGGCGACGAAACGGGGAAGTCGACGACGGGCAAGCGCGTGACGCTGCATACCCGCGTGGATCTGGCGGAGGTCGCCCGGGGGACCTTCACGAACGGCTTCGACTGGCAGATCCAGCTCAAGGAGGTGGAGCTCAGCATCGGGGAGTTGCGGTACTACGAGGGCGCCGCGATAGGGGTCCTGCCAGGGGACACCTCTCAGCGCTACGCGGGCGCGGTGCCGCCTCCCCCCCAAACCCCGACGAGCCTGTTCCGTGGCTGGTTTCAGATCCCTACGGCAAAGGCCCATCCGGGGCACTACGTCGCCGGTGACGAGCTCGGGGAGATGCTCACGCCGACCAGCGTGGACCTGCTCGTCGCGCCGGCGAGTCTGACGGACGCTGCAGGGGTGACCGGGCACTATCGTTCCGGCTGGTTCACCTTCGGTGACCCACCGACCGGCCCCGCTGCGAGCGCTCTGGACGGCTCCGTTGCCCATGTGGTCGCGACCGTGAGCCAGAGCGACGTCGTATTCGACGTCGAGCTGTTCGCGAACAAGGCTGACGTCCTGGACACCAACGGCGTCCCCACCGTGGAAGGCTGTCCCTTCGACGATGGCGCCGACTCAGGCCAGGCGGTGGTCTCGGGCGACGGGACGATCGTACTCACCATCGATCCAAGTCACTGGGTGGATCAGCTCGACCTGGCGCGGGTCACGCCCCCCACCGACGCGAGCGTCGTGGAGATCACCTCGGACGACGCGATCCTGGCGCCGCTGCACAACGCGTTCGCCCGCGGGCTACGCCAGGCCGTCGCCTACCGCTTCAGCTTCATCCCCGACTAGTCAGAGGGGCTCACCACACATCGGTTCAGTAGCGCTCCTCATGAGCGCCAGGGCGGACCTTCGTCCAGCACACTATTTCCCCAAGGAAATTAAGGAGAGCTAGAATGTCAAATCATCCATTTCCCCGCACCCCGCTTGCCCTTGCCTGCTGCCTCACGCTCTTGGTGGCTCCGGGCTGTGGCTCCTCGGACGACGAGGACAGCGGGGGTGAGGGTCAAGCCAGCTTCAACGTGTATGGCGAGGACTACATCGAGCAGGAGATCCCCGGCTCGGAGTTCGAAGACGGCTGGACCATCACCTACTCCAAGTTCCTGATCGAAATCGGAAACGTGACGATCGCAGACGCGAACAAGTCGGGTGGCGCCAGCGAGGGCGCGATGACCCTCGTCGATCTGACCAAGCCTGGCCCGCAAGAACTCTGGCAGACTGACAGGATCGCGTCGGGTGGCTACGACACCGTGAGCTACATGATTGGTCCGGTCAGCTCACCAGCCAAGAGCGGCAGCGTGACCGACGCGGACGTGACGTTCATGACCAGCAATGGCTACGGCGTCTACGTCGAGGGCAGCGCGACCAACGGCACGGACACCAAGACCTTCGCGTGGGGTTTCAAGAACACGACCCACTACATGAGCTGCGTCCAGGTCGACGACGCGGGCAACGAAGTGCGTCAGGGCATCCTGGTCGCCAACGGAGGCGTCGAGAAAGTGCAGCTCACCGTCCACGGTGATCACCTGTTCTACGACGACCTCACCTCGGAGAACGCGGTGCTGCGCTTCAACAGCATGGCAGCCGCGGACGCCGACTCGGACGGCGAGGTGACCCGCGAGGAGCTAGCGTCCGTCGAGCTGTTCGACATCACGGAGGGTAGCTACGGCACCGGCAGCGCGAGCGAAGTGAACACCCTGGACGACTTCGTCCAGGCGCTCACGTCCACCATCGGGCACTTCCGCGGGGAAGGCCACTGCGTCTCGCACTCGAAGTGACCAGAAGGGCCTCCAGAGCTGAGTCATTCGGCCGCGGAGGCCTTGCCCGGCTCCTCGCGCCGACCATCGGGGTGTCTGGCAAAGCGCCCTTGTTCCCGGGGGTGCACCGGGCCTGAGGACTTCCAGGGCCAGCCGCCGAAGCCCGTGCGTCGATAGTCGGCGAAGGCCTGGCGCAGCTCCTCCTGCGTGTTCATCACGAAGGGACCCTGGTTGGCCACGGGCTCGCCGATCGGGCGCCCTTGGAGCATCAAGATCTCGGCTTCCTCCTCGCCATTCACGAGCTCCAGGGCAGACTCAGGCTGAACTACCAGGACCCGCCTGGGGGTGAACGCCTTCCCGGATACCTCGATTGAATCCCCACGGAAGACATACAGCAAGCGGTGACTCGTCGCGAGCGCCGGGGGCACGGTCCAGCGCGCGCGCGGCGCGAGGGTGATGGTCCAGATGTTCAAGTCGCTGTCGGGGCGGCTCGCCCAGCTGTTGGGTGGTGGGGCGGGCGGTGCGGCCTCCCCGAGCTTGCCTGCGATGACCGTGACACGCGTCTCGCGACCTGCATCATCCTCGAACGTTACCGTGGGGATCTTCTCCGCCCAGAGCATGGTGAAGTAGGGGTCGACCAGCTTGTCAGCGGCCGGCAGGTTCAGCCAGATCTGGAACAGCTCGGCCGGGTTGGCTGCGTCTCGATTCAGCAGCGGGAACATCTCGCAGTGCTGGATGCCCTTGCCGGCGGTCATCCACTGCACATCGCCATGACCGAACCGCGCCGTCGCGCCCAGCGAGTCCGAATGATCGATGTAGCCTCGACGCATGAGGGTCACGGTCTCGAAGCCGCGGTGGGGGTGCTGAGGAAAGCCGGGCACCACGTCGCCGTGGTACATGCGCCAGCCGTCCTTGGGCTCGAAGTCCATGCCGATGTTGCGACCGGCCAGGCTCGCGTCGGGGCCGAGCGCCTCGTTCCCCTTGGGGTAGGCGTCGTCGTGGTGGACGCAGAACAGAAACGGATCCAGCGTCGGCCACTGGAAGCCGAGGGGGGCGCTCTCGAGAACTGGGTGGGAAGAGGGCTCGCTTGCCATGGCCGCTGAGTGTTGGTTTGGCGCTGGACGCTGACAATGGCAGAGCGGTGGAACAGTCTGTGCCATCCAACTTCTGGTGGCACGGCGCGCACACAACGTGCTACGACGGAGGTGATGTTGAGCCTCGTCGCAGGACTTGCGGGTGGCGCGATTCACGCGCTTTCAGGGCCGGATCACCTCGCGGCCGTGGCTCCTTTGTCGCTTGGCAATCGGCGCTCCGGCCTGCTCGCGGGGCTGGACTGGGGCATGGGGCACGGCGCGGGGGTGATCCTGATCGGCACGATCGCCCTGCTCGCCAGAGACACGCTGTCCATTCACCTGGTCAGCGGCTGGTCGGAGTTCGGCGTTGGCTTCCTGCTCATAGCGCTCGGAGCCTGGGCGGGCTGGAAGGGCTACCAGGCCTGGCGAAGCCGTGGTGCCGACGAGCACGACCACCAGCATCACCACCGCAAGCGCGGTGCGACCTTTGGCGTGGGCGCGCTCCACGGTTCCGCGGGCGCCAGCCACCTGATCGGCATCTTGCCGGCGACTGGCCTGTCGACCCTGAGCGCGGCAGGCTACCTGGCCTCGTATTTCCTTGGGGCAACGTTGGCGATGATGGTGATCGGCAGCGTCGCGGGGGAGCTGGCCCAGCGTGGCGGCTGGAAGCTGCGCCCGATGCTGATGTTGGGCGCGGCGACCGTGGCGTGTCTGGTCGGCGCCGGATGGATCGTCTCGAGCTGGCCGACCTGAGCCAGGCATCCCACGTAGGAACAAGGCTGGTCTGGCAGGGGGCGATGCGTTCGGAGGTCGCCGAGGCTGCAAGACCAGTTGAGGCAACTGTGGGCGTCCGGCGTACAGTCTCCGCGGGCGCGTTTCCACGCGCTTCCTTTCCCAGTGGGCGGCCTGTAGGATGCCCTCGGGGTGATCCAGCTCAACGACTTCGACTGGGGTGCGCGCTCGATCGAGCCATCTGAGGCCGATGCCTTCGCGGCGCAGGTCGATGTGTCCGCGTTGGATCGCGAACGCATTCGCAAGATCCTTCAAGAGTTCCCGGTCACCTGCCAGGTACGCGGCATGTTCTTTCAGGGCCTGGTGGATACGATCGCTCGGGCCCGGAGCTACGAAGCGGCCAAGGCGCTGGTGAAGGCTGGCGGAGTGCGCACTCGCTTCGTCCCCTTCTCCCTGATGCCGCACCGGGACTTCTACAAGCTGTACTTCTTGGCCTCGGCGCTGATGTTCCCGGGCTACAAGCTGGAGCACGGCTTCGAGCGCATCGCCGAGGACTTCTACCCCACGTTTCGCTCCAGTATGGTCGGACGCACGATCAGCGCGTTCATCGGTAGCGAACCCATCGCGGTGCTCGAGCGTCTGGCCCAGGCATACCGCGTATCGATCCCGTGGAACGAACACGCCGTGGAGGCGGACGGCGCCCGACGGGCGCGCTGGCGCTGCAAGGTGGAGCCGAGCGACCTCTATCCCGCGACGTTCCGCGGCATCATCCGCGGCACCATGAACAGCCACGGCGTCAGTGAACCGACCGTGGAGCTCCTGGACTCGCAGCGCGACGGTGAGGGAATTCGCTTCGAGTTCTCCATCGAGTGGAGCAACTGAACCCAGGCGGGGACGCCGAGGGTTGTCTGACCCGGCGCGCCTACGGCTTGAAATCGAGCGCGAAGAGGTTGGCTCTCCCCGCCTCCCAGCGGCGCGCGTCGTGGCCACGAGCCGGAGCGAAGAACCACGGCTCCTCGAGTGGCCACACGCCGCACGCCGGCGCGCTGGAACCCGAGACACGCAAGATGCCGTTGACCGCGCGCCGCGCCGCTTCGTTCGCTCCTTCCATGGTCGCGAGATCCGTGAACGTGCGCACGTAGTCACTGGCAAGGAAGAGGTTCTGGATCGACGTGACAGCTTCCGGGCGGTACTGCCAGCTGCTGGCGACGTTCACCATCAACGGCTCGTCGTTCGTCGCGCCGCTCGGCGTGACGTCGATGCTCGGGTCCAAGAACCAGTCGAGCAAGTTGGCGTCCTGGAGGTCGGGGTGAGAGTCGTCGTTCAGCTCCGCCTTCAGCTGCGCCCACACCTCGTTCTTGATCTCGGCACGCGTGGTGAGATCCCGCGCCGCCTTGTTGTAGAGGATGCCTGGCGTATCCCAGTCGCTGATGTCGATGCTCAGGATGCCATGAACCTGTCCGTCGCCGTAGCTTCGAATGCGTTCTTGCCAGAACTGCTGCTGGGAGATGCTGGTGAGGGCCCAGGGGGAGTCGGTGTAGATGGCGTGACCCTTCACCAGCTTCACGTCGTCCTTCAGGTAGAACTGCATGCCGTTCATCCACGACGTGCGCAGGTGTGTGAGCCCCGCGAGCTCCGGCGCGGCGGTGACGAGATCCAGCGTGAGCAGAGGGATCACGCGTTCCACGGGCAAGGCCAGGACGTACCAGTCTGCGGTGTGAGTCGCGGGCGGCCCCGAGGGTCCTTGAATCTCGACACCAAGTATCCG
>JAGQIY010000696.1 GCA_020430865.1 Myxococcales bacterium | reverse complement strand
TCACGAAGGCCTTCAAGGCCACGCTGATCCCGGGCTTCCTGGTCATCGCGCTGCTCAGCGCCCACGCGATGTACGTGGGCATCAAGGCCAAGATCCCGCGCGCCAAGCCCGATGTGAAGGAGATGGGATCCTCGCTGTGGGAGATCAAATGGGAGCTGCTGATCCCAGTGCTCATCTTGGGCGGTCTGTTCACCGGCGTGACGGCGATCGACGAGGTCGCGGCCATCGCGGCGCTCTACGTCTTCGTGATCGAGGTGTTCGTCTACAAGGACCTCAAGATCAAAGACTTCCCGCGCATCGCCAAGAACTCCATGGCGCTCGCCGGAGCCATCTTGCTGATCATGGCCATGGCCATGGCGCTGACGAACTACATCATCAGCGAGCAGATCCCGGCGAAGCTCTTCGCCTGGGTCACCTCGATGGGTGTCACCAAGCCCTGGCACTTCCTGATCACGCTGAACGTCTTCCTCTACATCCAGGGCATGTTCATGGATGGGTTCAGCAGCATCCTGGTGGCGGTGCCGCTGCTCATCCCGTTCGCTGCCAAGTTCGGCATCTCACCTTTCCACCTGGCAATGATGTTCTTGCTGAACCTGGAGATCGCCTACCTGAGTCCTCCGCTCGGGCAGAACCTGTTCGTGGCGAGCTTCCGCTTCAACAAGCCCATGGTTCAGCTGTACCGCATCGCGGTGCCCTTCATCCTGATCCTGGTCGTGGGCCTGGTCATCTTGATGACCACGCCCAAGCTCTCGACCATCGCGGTCGAGGGCGACATCGCCAAGGCCAAGGCCGAAGCGGCCAAGTACGACGAACCGCCTCGAGAAGCCTGGCTGATGGAGTGCGTCCAGGAAGACCGAAACAATCCGAAGCCTTGTAGCGAAGAGGACAAGGCGAAGTGGGCGGCGCCCAAGCCCGCAGCGACCGGCGACGGCAATCCCCTGGACGACTGGGATGACGACGACTGGGACGACGACGAGAGCACCGAGGACGGTGCCGGCGGCGCCGCCGATGACTGGGACAGTGACGACGAAGGCGACGACGCCGACGACGACGATGAGGACAGCGACGACGATGATGGCGACGCGAAGGGCACCCCAGCCGACGCTGGCACGACCGAAAGCGCCGACGCAGCTGCGAAGTCCTCCGACGACGACGATGACCTGGACGACGACGACGACGACCTGGACGACGACGATGACGACGACTTCTAGCGTCCGCACCCCGTGAACCAAGCCGCCCTGACCCGCCTCACGCGAGTCAGGGCGTCGTCATCTCGGGCCCGGCGTGGCCATCGACGCCCAAGGCGCACCCTCGGGAGGAGCGGAGCTTCGCGCGCCCGCGCCCGGAGGGGGCGCGCGAAGCGTAGCGTCTAGATCTTTCGGAGCTTCCAGCGGCCGCTGCGGAAGCGCAGGGCCATGATGATGGTGAGCATCAGGACGTAGACCACCGCTGCGGACCAGATCCCGACCAGGCCGAAGCCGAGGGTGATGCCGAGGATCCAGGCCAGCGGCACCAGGCAGAAGAAGTGGAGCACCAGCTCCACGATCATCACGAATACCGACTCACCAGCGCCGAAGAGCGCCTGAGTGAGGATCATCCCGCAGGCGATCAGCGGGGTGATGATGCCCATCATCCGCATCGGCATCAGGGCCGCGCTCATCACCTCGGGGCTGTCATTGAAGAACGCGATCGCCTGATGCGGGAAGACGACGCCTTCGAGGAAGCCGACCACTCCGAAGACCATGAGCCCCAGACGCACCGAGACCCAGCCGTAGCGCTCGGCTTGATCGGGCTTCTTCTCACCCATGGACTGGCTCACCAACGTGGCGGTGGCGGTACCGAAGGCCAGGCACGCGGTGAAGGTCAACTTGAGAATCGAGACGATCACCGACGTCGCGGCGAGGTTGTGATTGGCGCTGCCACCGGCGGCAGCGCTGGCCGCGTCGAGGCGACCGACGATCACGCTGAACAGGCCAAAGCCCAGCATCACCGCGATGGTAGCGATTCCGCTCGGAATACTCAGCTTGAGGATGTCCCAGGTGAGGCTCTTGCTTCGCGCGCTGAGGGAGAACGGCTTGAACGGCACCCGGTACTTGGACTTCAGGGTCCAGGCGACCATGATCGCGAGCCCCACCCAGGTGCACAGGGCGTCAGCCAGGCCGGCGCCCTCGATCCCCAAATGGGGCACACCGAGCTTGCCGAAGATGAACACCCAGCACAGAAAGATGTTGAGCGCATTCATCACCAGGGCGCTCACCATGTGGACGTGAGTCTTGCCCAGGCCGTCGAAGAAGGCCTTGAAGCTGAAGGTGATGACCATCGACGCGATACCCAGCAAGCGCCAGTTCAGGAAGCTCTGGGCCGCGTTGCGCACCTCCTCCGAAGGCAACGCGAACTTCAAGATGGTCGGGGTCAACGCGTAGGCGATGCCTGTCGTGATCACGCTGGCGACGAGTGAGAACATCCAGCTGTTGACCAGCACCTCGCCCGACTTGCGATAGCGGCCCTCTGCGAAGCGGCGCGCCGCGATCGCCTGGGTGCCGACCGAGATGGCGCTGAGGGAGCCTCCGAACAGCCAAAGCAGGACCAGCGACGGAAACAGCGCGGCCTGGGCGTTGGAGCGCTCGGGCTCCGCGAGGAACCCGAAGAAGAAGTTGTCGATCTCGTTGACGACGCTCTGGCTCAGCATCGCCAGCACGGTCGGCAGCGCGATGCGCAACACCAGCGCGTACGGGTTTCTGCTGGTGTCGATCTTGAGCTCGGCAGCGAGCTGCGCGCTCGGCGGCGGAATCGACACGCTCTCCCCCTCACCCCCTTCCGCGCTCACTCGCTCGACCTCTCCGCTGGTAGCGTGGGATGGCTCACCAGCATCCGTCGGGATGCGCCCGGATTCGAGAGGCGCCGAGGAACGCGCAGCAGGCGTGCTGGAAGACATTGTGAGGGGTTGGTGGCTGACGCCACGAGCGCGTTCAGGCAGCGCCCGGACTCAGCATCGCTGGAGCTTTAGAGCGGACCTTGCCCAGGCGGCAAGTCTGGCGCGAAAAAAGCGGCCTCCCAGACTTGGAAGGCCGCTCGTTGTGGTGTGTTTTCAGTCACTTCCACCAGAGATGACGGCAGTCGCGACGGCTGAGGGGCGCGCTCACTCGAGGCCCCCTCGAGACCCACGCTCCCGACGGTCAGCGCAGCGCGATGGCCTGCTTACCACCGTACATCTGCAGGAGCTGCTTGGCCTCGGTCGAGTCCGGCTTGTCCTTCAGCAACTCCGCGAGCGTCTTGATCGCCGCATCACGCTTGCCCACGGCGCGCTGCATGCGCGCGAGGTGGATCTGAGCGTTCGCGCTGTCGTCGATCTCCGCCCACTGCCGCGCCACCCGGTGCGCTTCACCCCACGCCTTCATGTTGGCCGCCGCTTCGCTCCAAGCCTTGAGCACGTCGACGTTCTTGCGGTTGTTCTTGCCTAGCTTGCGCAGCATGTTGAAGCCCTTGATGCGCTTGCCAGCGTTCATCAACGCCTGAGCCTGGGAGATCTGCTCGGCCACCGCGGCATCCTTGGAGATGTCACTGGCCTTCATCGCTCCAGGCGCAGCAGCCACCGCCGTGGGCGTCGCGACGGGATCGGCGTCAGCCTTCAGCTCGGCGGTGGCGTCGCCGCTCGCTCCCTCGGGGGCATCGGCCTCGGGGGAGTCAGCCTCCGCGCCCTCTTCTCCTTCGGAGTTCGAGGCGAGCTTGTCCTCGGCCCGTTCAGCCTTGGCGTCCGTCTCTTCCGCCCCTTCGTCGGCCGCCGCGGTCTCGCCTGCGGCGTCATCGTCCGCGGTCGGGTCGCCGTCCACCTGATCCCCCATCTCACCGCTGTCTTCGTCCGCAGTCGCGACCTCCTCGGCTTGCTCCGGGGTCGCCTGGTCCGCGGCGGCCAGAGGTGCCTCCTCCAGGGTCGCGGTGGGCGTCTCCTGAGCAGGCGCCTTCTTGCCGATCAGGGCCATGGCGCGAGCGCGCATCTCGGGGTTCTGCGCGCCAGCGATTGCGCCACCAGCGACGGCAATGCCCAGCGCAGCCAGGATCCCCGTGGCAACGGCACGACGGCGTCGCTGACGCTTGACGGGCTCCTGAAGCGCGTCCTCCAGCGCTTCACGCAGCTGATCGGCGGACTGGTAACGTTGCTCGGGCTCAGTGGCGAGTGACTTTTGAACGGTCTTGTCGAACATGGCAGGGAAACCTCGGGTTGGAGCTCGTCGACGCAAACTCTCCGGCTGTCCGCGGAGCTTCTTGTCGAGCAAGGCGACGGTGGTTGAAGCGACGTGCGGCAGGCGACCGCTCGCGAGTTGGTACAGCACGGCCCCGAGCGCGTAGACGTCACTGCGTTCATCGACGTCGCCGCGCACCTGCTCTGGTG
>JAGQIY010000695.1 GCA_020430865.1 Myxococcales bacterium | reverse complement strand
GGCGGGGGGAGCAGGTCTGGGTACCCGTGCTGACTCAGCCAGACCAGTCCGTTCGACACGGCCACTGGTCCGCAGTGGGAGTTGCCCCCGCCGGCGACGCCGAGCGCTGGATCGGTCTGCGTCAGGTCGGGCAGCACTGGCCAGGTCGGTTCCTCCGCCTCGGGTTCGGGTTGGGGGGGAGGGGTCACCTCGATCCCCTGCGAGGCGCTCGCCGAAGCAACGCCTCCTGGTGCCTCGGGCGCCGCCGAGCTGGCGGGGAGCCCCAGCGCGGCGGGTATCCCCCACATCGACAGGCCGCCGCAGACGCACAGCACTGAACCGATGCTCAAAGGCCAAAACCACTTCAAGACCGCACTCCCGTCGGCGCCGAATCGCTTCATCTCGGAGAGCTGGCATTCGAGCCCAGCGCCGCCGCGGTTCTTAGCACACCGCCGCGGAGCGCTACCAATCCGCGGCCTGAGCGAGACCAAGGGCCCGCGAAAACTGCGCGGGAGTGCCGCGCTAGATCAGCACCCGGACGACGCACACCAGGACCAGCAGCCCGACTGAGCCGAGGATCAGCTGGGCGCCCCGTCGGTAGGCAGCCTCGTCGAACGCATATAGCGCGCGCGCCCACAGCTCGAGCTCCACGGCGGCATCGTAGACGCGTTCGCTGTGCTCCTTGATGGGACGCAGCCGGTCTTCGTCCACGGCGAGTCCACCTGGGTTGCGTAGCACCTGCTTGCCGACCTCGGTCAGCGCCTGCACCACCTCGGCGTGGGCCTCGTTCAGACCCCGGCTGCGCAGGGTCGACTGCTTGCGGAAGGCCTCTTCGAGATGCTTGCGCTCCTTGGAGAGCTGACCTCGCTCTCGCTCGACCGTTTCCATACGGTGAAGTGCTTCGCGCAGGGGTCGCTCCCGCAGCTCGAGCTGGTGTCGCAGCTCCTGGATCCTTGGGGTCTGATCGGCGATCTGGCGCTGAAGCTCCTCGGCGTGTCGCCGCGTCGCTTCGGGGTCCGCGTCACTCGTTCCTTCCGCGACCCTCGCCAGCACGTCGTTCGCCGAGCGGAGCTCGATGTGCAGTCGCTTGAACCCGACCTCCGCGCGCCGGTACTCCTCGCGCACCTTGGCGGCCTCGTGATCGAGTGCCCCGATCCGTTGACGCAGTCCCTCCTGCTCGACCTGGAGGTCGATGTCGCCTTGGTCGAGGGTCGCGCACTTGTCTTCGAACTCGTGCTCGACGTTGGCGAATGCCTCGCTGCGCTCGTCAGCTCGATGCTCCACGTCCTGGAGCGGTTGCAGGAAGCGGCTGGTGGTCTGGTCGGCTGCGATCTCCGCACGAAGCTCATGGGCGAACGCGGCCAGCGCCTGATCCCGCTGGTTCTCCAGCGACGCCAGGCGGTGCTCGGCTATGCGGATCTTGCTCTTGAGCTCGCGCCGCCTGAGGAACACGCCCCAGGTGTAGATCGGCGTCCTCAACCACCCGCGGGGGGCATCGCCGAAATCGGCGGCGACTGCCACGTCGATCGGATCGATCGGCAGCTCGCTGGGCGCCGGCGTGTCTCCGCGAGGATATTCTCGCGGCAGCGCGGTCAACGAGTGTTGCCTTGGTCGACCATGGACGCCGGACTGGCTCGGGCGTGATGGGTACTCGCCGGAGCGATCCGCCTCTGGCTCCAGATCGGGGCTCAGCAGCGCGAGCGGTTGTGGCCCTGCCTGAAGCGGTGGCAACGCCTCATCGAAGTCGCCGAAGTCGAGGTTCCCGCTGCCGTAGTTCGCGAACGGATCCGCAGTGGTGGGGATGGCGTCTCCCCCCAGCTCGAGGTTACTCGCTCCGCTCGCCTCGAGCTGTAGCTCGTTCCCGTAACCGATGCCGCCAATCACGTCCCCGGGAGCGTCGTTGACGTCGAGCTTCGCGCCGCTGCCGCCGCCGAAGAAGTCGGCGTCGAAGGTGCCCGCGCCGAACAGATCCTGCGGATCCCCGCTGGTATTGCCATGGGGATTCGGTCTCGCCTGACGCGGGCCCGAGTCGGGAGGAGCGGGGCGCGCGACTCGGGCCAGGTCCGGAACACCGGGACCTGAACCAGGGTTCTGCGTCCACTTGCCGCCCATAATCCTGCAAGCATAGCTCAGTCCGGACGACGTGCCGATTATTCCATGCGGCTTTCACTCGATCTCGTGGCCGCTCTTCGCCCCGAGTTGCACCTGGACTCGCCTGAGCTCCGTGCGTGTCGTTCCCACCGTTGACTACATGGCGACCGGGGTAGGTACTGCTGAGTCGGGCCGTCGCTGGGATAGTTCCCTGCGGATGCGCGCTCCACCGTCTGGGCTGGCGGCGGCTCAGGCGCCTGGGCGAGCGTCCGCGTGCTGGCTGAGCTCGGAGTGAAAGGCCCGGAACGCTGACTCATCGGACCAGCTGGGCGCGTCCTGGAGCAACGCGCGCGCGGAGCGTGGATCCCCGCGCTCGATGCGCGCGATCGCGGCCGCGTAGCGCAGCGCCCAGTGGAGCACCGGGGTTTCCTTCGCGGCGCGCTCGAGGCATTCCGCGTCCCCGCTCTGACTCTGGCGCGCGAATGCGCGAGCTAGCGCGCTGAGCGCACCCCGGAGCTGGCTCACCCGCCGGCGCAGGGAGGAGTTGCTTGACGGCAGGGGCAGGGCCTCGAGTTCTCGCGCCTTGTTCAGGGCCGCTTCCCTCTCCCCCTCGAACGCATCCAGCATCGTCTCCAGCAACAGCCGATGCTCGAAGGCCGCTTCCCAGGCAGGGCCACGCGACGCTCTTCGCAGCATCGCCCGGGCGCGTTCCAGGTAGCCGCTGGCGGCCAGGGCCGTCGCCGCCATCAACGGCACCAGGGTCGCGGCGTGAGGCATGCCCTCCAGGGTTGGCCCCCAGAGCTCGAGAACGGCGTCCGGGTCGCCGCCCGTCAGTGTCTTGAGCACCCGGCGCCGACGCAGCAGATGGAGCGTCGCCATGCAGATCCCGGCTGCGGCGATGACCCCCGCGATCCAGGGTGAGCGCAGCGAGAGATGTGCGCCCAGCGCCACGCAGGCTGCCGAAATCACGAACCACGAGCGGCTTCGCCAGCTGGGTTGAAGTCCAGGTCCAATCACGGTCGGTCGTCGCTGAGGGAACCCCGGGCGGGCCAGGGCTGAAGCTCAATGCTTGGGTTGAGGGCACCCCATGTCAAACACAGGGCCGATTTCGGCGAGAATCGCACCCGATGAGGCGCATCGGGTCCCGAGTCACTGGACAAGGCCCGCCTCGCGTTGTACCTGACTCGCGGCCCGCCAACAGCGCGCCTCGAACCCCGCCAGGCCCGGAAGGGAGCAACGGTAGAGGAAAGCGGGTGTGGTGGGCCACTTCAGCTTTGTCGTCCCTCGCCCCGCATGCATGAGGCTCTGTTCTCTCCCTTGCTGGAGGGGACCAAGGCTACGGCGGCGCGAGCGATGCGCTGAGTCAGTTGAGCAGCCCGCCAGGTTCCCCTCGGCCGGCGATGGCGCCGCACACCTTGCTCACCCGGACGCTCGCGTCGAGGGTCTCGAGGATCTCCTGTCGTTCGTTTCCGTCCGGTATCAGCGCGGCTGCCAGGAAGTCCGCCAGCTGTCCGGGCTCCAGGTCTTCCGCGGAGTCCAGGCCGAGGGACGCGAGCTCGACGCCAGCAGCCTTCGCGGCCGCGCGTGCTTGCTGCAGGCAAGACACGAGCGCCGCCAGGTCGGTGGCGGGGTGTGACGAGGGCGTTGTCTCGAGAGCTCTGGCGTCGGCCCGTCGATACGGCCCCTCGAAGGGCAGCTCCTGGATGCCAGCCCGGCAGACCCCGCGCAGCAGGATGTTGAAGCGCCCTCCAGGCAGACGCTGGGAGCGGATGATCTCGCCGACTCCCGCGACCCTCGCCAGCGTGGGATGCCCATGGCCGTCCACCGGCTCGGGGCTCACGATCTGCACCACGCCCATCAGCTGGGAGCCTGCGAGGCAGTCCTCGGTCAGCTTGCGATAGCGCGGCTCGAAGACGTGCAACGGCAGCAGCACCCCCGGGAACAGCACCACCTCGGGCAGCGGGAACAACCCGAGCCCGACGAGTGCGCTGCGCAGCCGCGCGCTCGGTGTCTCGCTCGACGTCATCTCCCCCCCAAGACGGCTCCGAGCAGCGCGATCCCGGCTGCGCCCTGGAGCTCTCCCGATCGCGCCCAGGATTCGACCTCTGCGGTGTGCTCTCGACTGCCTCGCGCGGAGAGGCAGGAGTGCCGCATGCGGAGTCGACAGCAGGCGCCGCGAGCGCCAGCGTCGCTCATCAGCGCCTCGACCACCTTCTCGCCGATCGTCTCCTGGAGCGTGAGTCGTTCCGCGAAGGCGTGCACGAGGCGCGCGAGGGTGCCGATCCCGAGTACGTGCTCGCCGGGAAGGTAGGCTACCAGTGCCTCACCCAGCGCCGGCATCAGATGGTGCGGACACATCGTTGCCACGCGGATATGTTTCACGAGCACCAGGTCCTCGTCACCTCGCGCCGGACTCAAGGCCTCGCTGACGAGGCGCTGCGTATCGATGGCGTAGCCTCGCAGCAGCTCGTCCGCGAACGCGTCGGTGACGCGCTCGGGGGTCCCGCGAAGCTCCGGATCGCTATCTGGATCACGCCCCAGCGCTCGCAAGAAGTCTTCGATGGCTAGTTGTGCGCGCTGGCGATCGACGGGCATGGCTCAGTTCAGCAGGAGGGCTCGCTCGCGGCGACCCAGAGTCCGCCGGCCAGCGTAGCCTGCGTTGAGCTCGTGGTAGTAGCCAAGGGAATCCTCCCCGTAGCGCCAGCACAGCCAGACCAGGCGGCCTTCGATGTTGCCGTAGAAGTCCAGGAGGCCGATACGCGGGTCCTTCACGAACGCGCCCATGGCCTCGATCTCGTTCCAGCCCTGCTCGTAGCTGCTCATGCGCTGGCGCAGATCGCGCTTCATGGCGGCAACGTCGCTGGAGTCGCTGGAATCTGGTTGCAGCGATTTCGGTTCATGGCCGAGCTCCTCCGATAGCTCGGCCACGAGTCGCTCGATCTCGCTGCGGTCGATCAGCAGATCGCCCACCTTGGAGCTCAAAGTCGGGATCAGATTGTCGACCTCTTGCACCGTGAAGACCCGCTGCTGCCCTCTTGCCGATTGTGTCGTGCCCATCGCCACCACCTAGAGTCTCGTGTGGGTCCTTGGGAAAGCCCACCGCTTCTCCGATCGTTCCCCCGAGCGGAACCTTGAGCCTTGCCCGGCTTTTGGTGCGCGTCGAGAGCTTCGGCCGCCGGCAGCGCGTTCTGGTGGCGGGCTCTCGCACACCAGAGCCCCCGGTAGCCCCACCAGCTACATCGCCATCCGGAGTCATCGTCCCCATTCAAACCCCTTTGAGCCTAAACCATCTGCCACGCACTGGCTTGACGTCCAGTTTTCGCGCGCAGGGACGACACCGAACGCTGGTCCGTTTCGGCCGCTCAGCCCTTTTTCAACACAGAAACCTGGAAGGGGCATTGGAACGCATCATCCAGGTGCCCCGCCGACCGAGCTTGCTCTGCGTCTTGCCCGCCGCCCGACGTCTGCTGCTAGGGGTTTGGGGGTGAGAGCGCGCCGTCGCGCGCCGCTGCTGCTGCGTCCAGGCGCTTCAGCGTCTATCGACGGACCAGACGACGCTCACCGCCTTGGGCAACGAGGACTGATCCGTCATCACGCTGCAGTTTCGGCATCCGTCCGGATACAGGTCGCTGCCAGTACAGCTTTGACACTCCTGCAGCACCCCGCGGGATGCCTGCAAGTCGTCTCTCAAGCGTGTGAGGATCTCGATGCGTTCGCTCATGCGCTTGATCTGCCCTTCCAGGCGCGTCAGCGCATCTCTCGAGGCAGCCGAGCCGTTGGTGGCGCGCTGCTTGACCTCGAGCAGCTCACGGATCTCTTCCAGGCTCAAGCCGGCCGCGCGCAGCTCACTCACCAGCTCGAGCTTGCGCAGCTCGCTCTGGTCGAACAGTCGGTGGCCACCATCGGTGCGCTGGATCGGGTGCAGGATCTTGGCTTCTTCGTAGAAGCGAACCGTACGCAACGTGTTGTTCGAGAGTCGCGCCATGTCGCCGGTCGTCAACAGCCCGTCTTTGCGGTTTCCGTTGCTCGTGTCCGGTTCACGCGCACTGCCTGCCTGCTCGCGCCTCGGCGGGAGCGAAGTGTCGTTGTCGTCGGCCACGGACATCCTCCAGCGCATCAAGCCTATGGAGTGGCTGCGGCATGGTCAAGCAACGGCCGGACATCGCACCTCACCCCCGAGCCCGGATCCCGCACGCCAACTGGCTTCGCTGGATACAGACACTGCACGGGTGGTCCCGTCCCGACTCCCGCTGTCTGGCTGGAGAATGCGCAGCATGTTCGCCGTCTTGGCCACGAGGGAGCGCGGAAACGGCAGGCTGCCTTACCGATCTCAGAACGCGGGCCAGATGATGATCGCGACCTTGGTGAGGAAGAAGTCCGCGATCAGTATGGAAATCGAGATCACGACGACGGTCCGGGTGGTGCTGTCGCCGACCCCCGCCGTACCACCTCGGGTGGTCATGCCGAAGTGACAGCCCACCAGCGCAATGATCGCGCCGAAGAAGGGAGTCTTGAACATCCCGCTGAGGAAGTCCTTCATTCCCACCGTACCCAGCGCGCTGCGCAGAAAAAAGTCGGCAGGGATGTTGAACTCGATGTCGGTTATCAGCATCGCGCCGCTGAAGCCGAGCACCAGCGCGAGCGCTGCCAGGATCGGCATCACCACGACGGACGCGGCGAGCCGTGGCCAGACCAGCTTCTTGAGAGGATCCGCGCCCAGGGCGCGTACCGCGTCCAGCTGCTCGGTCACCGCCATGGAGCCCAGCTCTGCCGCCATGCCTGCGCCGATGCGCCCGCCAACGATCACCGCGGTGAGGGTCGGCGCGAGCTCGCGCGAGAAGCTCAGCCCAACCACGCGTCCGGTGTATTCCATTCCGCCGAACTTCTGCAGTCCAAACGCGAACTGGACGCTCATCACCATGCCGATGAACACGCTGGTCACCACCACGATCCCCAGGGAAGCGACGCCGAGGCTCTCTAGCTGACGCACGAACTCCCGAAACTCGAGGGGTCGACGCACGGCGGCGCGCAGCGTGCCCGCCGTCATCTGGGAGAGCTGTCCGAGATGACTGACGAAGCCAAGCGCCCGGAGCTGGAGGTGCTCGGTGGGCTTCGGCTCCGGCGGCGGCAGGAACGAGCGCCGGCTCTGGGGCTCTTCTTCGGCCTCGGACATCACGGCCTTCGCGTATGGAAACCAGCCACGAAGCGATCGAACTCCGCTCGTGACCGGGGGTCGGCGCCCTCTGGGCTGATGTGCACGAAGTCGTAGACGCAGTTGTTCTTCTTCAACACGTACACGACGAAGTGCTTGGGCACGCCGTCGAGCTTCGCATTGATTTCTGTGCGTAAAACAGCGCGTCCGTCGAGCATGCCCTCTTCCTGACTGAGGACCTCGCGCTCGGTGAAGGTCAAGAACAGGTGGTGAGTCAAGGCGGTGAGGGGCACGTCATCGCCGTCTTCACCGCAGCGTCCGTTGACGGCGATGGTTGCCTGCGCCCCAGCGTCCCGGAAGCTGACCAGTCCGTGGCTCGCGTCGAGGGGCTCCCAGCTGGTCGGCACCTCGCGCACCTCGAAGCTGAGTTCGTCGCTCTCGAACACTCGTCCGTTGAAAGTGGCGCCACCGCAGCCTGACGAGATCAGAGCAAAAGCCAGCAGCCATGCGCACTTGGCGAGGCCAAGCCGACCGGTTCGGGGATCCATGGCTGCCCAGCGCATCGTCCGGGGTTTATCATCACCCAGCTCCGATGCCGTTTGCTTCCGGCCTGAGGGGCGCGGGTTTTTTCGTTTCACGTCGCAGGGGGCTACCCCCACCTGCCAGGTGAGGCGTGATTCTCCGTTCGAGGGCGAGAGCCGCGCTCGCCAAGCACCCCAAGCGGACCTAGATTCACGAGACCTCATGTTGCCGATCCGCGACATCAACCCCACGCGCAGCACGCCGTATCTGACGTACGCGCTCATCGCCTTGAATATCCTGGTGTTTCTTGGCGAGAGCATGCTCGCCATGCTGGGGGTTCGAGGTCTGGGGTTCGTCTTCGGTGTGGTCCCCGCTCGCTTTGCCTCCGACCCGCTGCTCGAGCTACCTACGATTCTGAGCAGCATGTTCCTGCACGCGAGCTTCGGGCACCTCGCCGGCAACATGCTGTTTCTCTACATCTTCGGCGACAACATCGAAGACGCCCTGGGGAAGCTACGTTTCGGGCTGTTCTACTTGCTGAGTGGCGCGGCTGGCGCGATCGCTCAGGTGCTCATCGACCCCACGAGTCAGGTGCCCATGGTCGGCGCGTCAGGCGCCATCGCGGGCGTGCTCGGCGCCTATCTGGTGCTCTTCCCTCGCGCCAAGGTGCTGATCCTCAACACCATCCCGCCGCTCTGGTTCATCCTCGGGTTCACGTTCTTCGCGCCCGCGTGGCTGGTGCTCGGCTTCTGGTTCCTGGTTCAGAACCTGATGCCTGCGCTGGGTGAGCTGGCTGGCTTTGGCGGCTCCCAGGTCGCGTTCTTCGCGCACCTTGGCGGCTTCATCCTGGGTCTGCTGCTGATCCGACCCCTGAGCTGGGGCCGACCAGTGGCGCCCGTCGAGCGCTGGGACGGTTGGCGTCGTCCGCTGGAACCACCGCGGCCCTTTGGTGCCACACGGCAAGCGAACCCCACGAACCCGCGGGTGCGCGTGATCGACGTGCCCCCAGGGCGCTTCGACGGACGCTGGGGCGAATAGCTGCTCCAGCTCGCGAGCACGTCAGACGCCGATGAACAGGCGGTGCGCGAAGTTGCGCTCGAGCTTTGCGCGCAACACCTTGTCTGCTGCGGTCTCGATGTCGTACTCGATGCGCTTGAACTCGAAGCGCTTCTTTTCCGTATCGAAAACCGTGAAGCTGGCGCGGTTGTCGTAGTCGCGGGGCTGACCCACGGAGCCGACGCTGACGATGTACTTCCGGTCTGGGGCCAGCTCGAAGTCGACGGGCGGCAGCTCCTCGACGCTCGACTGTGTCAGCGCGAAGACCTTGCACAGGTGCGAGTGGCCAATCAGCGTGATGTGGCCCAGCTCGTCGAAGATGGGCAGACACTCCCGCGCCTGCTCGGGAGCGAAGATGTACTCGAACTCCTCGAGGCGAACCGGCGACCCGTGGCAGAGGTGGACGCCGATCTCGTCCAGCTTCACCGAGTAGGGCAGCTGGCGCAGCCAGTCCATGTTCTGCTCGGAGAGCATGGAGGCGTGGGTGTCCAGGGCCTGGCGCGCTGCCTCGTAGTAGTACGAGTAGTCCATGCGCCCAGCCACGGCTGCGTCATGGTTGCCAAGGATGGTCGCCTTGGCCGTTTCGCGCACCAGGTTGGAGCACTCGTTGGGCGAGCCCCCATAGCCGACCGTGTCACCGAGGCAGTAATACTCGTCGATGTTCTCATGACGGTATGCCTCGAAGACCGCGCTCAGCGCTTCGTAGTTGGCGTGCGTGTCGCTGAAGATGCCAATGCGCATCGTGGGTGAAGGCTCAGGGTAGCATGAGGTTCGGAGGTTACGTCCCGGAACTTTCTATCGAATGGACCTCGCGGGGCCGCAAGCCTGTTTTTCTAGGTTTCAGAGTTCGCGCGCAAGGTGCTTCGATGGTTTTCGAACGCAGCCCTTTCTGGCGGGCCCAGCGAGAGGCTCATCCAGCTTGGTCGCTTGTTTCCTTCTTCGGCGTTTGCTGGCAGGAATAGCGCCGTGTCGAGCGACGAGTCCCATCCCGAGAATGTCCACAGCGAGGACCTCGCGGTGGGCGCACCCGAGAGCATCCTCGAGCTGTCCCTCGCGGCAGCCCGCTTCGTTCACGGGGCGCTGGGCATCGAAGTCGACCAGACGTCGGACACGCTGTCCTTGGTCGACCACTACCTGGTGGAGGCCAGGGCTTCGCTCGAGGAGCGCCCGGAGCTGGAGTCGCTGATCACGCGCAGCGTGGGCGCCTACTTCGGAGAAGTCATTCGGTCGGTCATCAACGGGTTCTGGATCCTGCCGAGTGATGACGTTCACGGCTGGCTCGTGTGTTCTCGGGACGTCTTTCTTTCTCTGAACCCCGTCGGCGCGGTCTACGACGCGCTGTTTGGTCATCGCGATCATGACGGGCCCAGCTCCGAGCTGCGCATGGATCGGGAAGACGCAGCGCTCGTCGACCAGCGGCTGTCGCTCCTCCCCGAGGTGCGCGAGGAAGACTTCCATCTGTTGACCACACGCTTCGACGTGATCGAGATCGCCGTCGCGGCGCTGCGCGAGGCGGCCGCGAGAGACGGTCACCAAGAGGTGCGGTTCGATGCTGACGACTACTTGACGACGTCGTCGTGACGGCTGCAGGCGCTCGCCGAAGCCCGGGGCTGCCTCAGGGAGCGGCGCCCGCGTCGGGCTCTTCCGTTTCGCTTCCCAGCAACACCCGCGCCGGGAGCGCGACCTTGGTGGCGGGGGTCACGTTCGCTCCGAGGAAGTCGCGCCACCCGAGCATGTAGTAGCTCTTCGCGGGACCGATCACGTAGCTCTGACCCTGAGGCTCGACCCAGGTCACGGGGACGCCATCGAGGAGCACGTAGCGGAGACCGTCGCTGTGGTTCACGGCGCGCAGGCCCTCACCGGGGGCGTCCGGTCCCGGCGCGATGCCGTCGCTCTCGCTGCGTCTCATCGAGGACAGATCGCGCTGATCCAGCAAGGTGCCGGTGGTCTGCGGTGGCAGCTCGCTCGGCTTGACCAGTGCGCCAGCTGGCGGCAGCCGCATGTCGCTCACGGGCAAGTCGCTGCGCCGGGTCAGGCTCTTCACGCTCAGGCTGATTCCGCCTCTTGGCTTCCACTTGAAGTGCGCGCTCACCGGCACGAGCCCAGGCTCACACACCTCGTTGTTGGGATCGACGGCAATGAGTTCCACGAGGAAGCGACAGAAGAGCCTACCGGTGGTCGTGGCGCCGACCTTCGCTTGCTCCAGATCCAGGGTACCGAAGCTGGACACCAGCTCTGCCTTCGTGGTCTCGAAGCCGAGCTTGGAGCCCTTGCCCTTGGTCGTCAGCTTGCCCGTCACCATGGGCGTCACGTCGGCGCGGCGCTCGGCGAACAGCGCGCGCAGACCTCCCGGCGGGACGCTGCGATACGCTCTGCGATTGGGCCACACCACGACGTGTCCCGTGCGATCGACGCGACTGCGCAGCTCCGTCGTGGGCGGCAGAGGGAACACCACGCTGTCCAGGCTGATCCGCATGCGGCCGGCGTTCGCCAGATCCACTGTCATGCGCGGGGTGGTCTTGTCTCGCAAGGTCTCCAGCGCCTCGGCGTTCGAGGCGACGCCGCCTGGCGACTTGTCCGAGTTGTCCCAGTCCCACTCCACGGCCAGGGTGATGCCGCTGACGTCGCGAAAGCTGGCGTCGTCGCTGGCCAGCGCTTCGTCCGAGCGCAGCGGAGTCGGCGTGGGTGGTCCGGCGTCCGGCACGATCAAGCGGCCCGCAGAATCCGCGGGGATACCAACGACGCCGCCGTCGAAGACCTTGGGTCGTAGCTCGGGTCTCAGCTCCGGCTCGCCCCCGCTGGCCAGGGGCGCAGGCTTGATGCTGGCGTTGGGACTCGGCCCCTTCCCCTTGGGCTCTGGAGTGGTGGTCTCGTCACACCCGACGCCGAACGCGCTGCCGAGACATGCCAGGAGCAGGGCTGCCGTGGTGCGCGTCAGGCTGGGTAGTCGAGTGGTCATCCCCGACGGAAATCCTGGATCACGCGCACGCCCGACGCCAGCGCGGGCGGGTTCGGCGCGTGCTGGGTGAGCAGGAGGTAGTGCGTTGCCTCAGGGAAAAACTCGTGGAACACGTTGCAGTTGCCTGGCTCGTTGTCGAAGGTCGCGACGACCCGGCCGATACGCTGCAGCTCCGGAGTCACGGCACGCTTGAAGTCGAGGTCCGGGGTCTCGAAGTCGGGCTTGAGCACCAGCTCGGTGCCCGGAACGCCCACTGGAAAGCCTTGATCGCGCAGGCTCGCCAGGCTGCCGAGGGCCATGTTGGGCAGGTCTCGCCCGGTGAAATAGGCCAAGTTGCCGCCAGCCTGGTAGCAGGCCCGCGCGAACTCGACGGCTCCCGACAGCGGGACGTCGTGCACCAGGGTGTCGTCACGGAAGAACCGCTGCTTCCACACCTCCAGCGCTTCACCCACCAGCGCTTCGTCGACGCCGCGTTCACGCAGGGCGTCGGTTACGAGGTAGCCCAGCTCTCGTGGATCCAGGCTGCGAATGGCAGCAGTCGCCTCCGGGTGCGCCGCCGCCCAGTGCTCCGCCGCTTCCTTCAGGATGGCCACGGTGCGCGGGCGGTTGTCCAGCAGCGTGCCATCCAGATCGAAGACGATCACCGCGCGCTCCGACGTGGAGCTTCGGGCCTGGCAAGCGTCGACGATCGACTGGAGTTCCTGGTGCTGCTGGGAGAGCGAGAGGGCTGTGAACATCTAGGCTCCTTCGGGGCGCCCGCGGCCGATCAGCTCGGAGGCTGCGACACCGCGCGCGGCGCAGTACTCGGCGATGCCGAGGCGGATTTTGTTGGCGGCCAGGGGATCCGAGAAGTTCGCCGTGCCGACCTGTATCGCGCTCGCGCCAGCCAACAGGAACTCCAGAGCGTCCCGGGTCGAGAAGACTCCTCCGATGCCGATCACCGGGATCTTCAGGGCGCCCACCAGATCCCAGACGATGCGCAGCGCGACGGGGCGGAGCGCAGGGCCGCTGAGTCCTCCAGTACGATTCGCGAGCCGCACCCGCCCGGTGTCGGTGTCGATGGACATCCCGCGGATGGTGTTGATGGCCGTGACGGCGTCTGCGCCCGCGTCCTCGCAGGCCTTCGCGACGCCGACGATGTCTCCTGCCTCGGGGCTCATCTTGACCCACAGCGGGAGCTTGGTCGCCGCCTTGCACGCGGCGGTCACCTGCGCAGCGAGCTTGGGATCGCGGCCGAACTCGATGCCGCCCTTGCTGACGTTGGGGCAGCTGACGTTGAGCTCGATGGCCGCGACGCCGCTCTCGCTCTCCAGACGCTCCGTGATGGCCACGAAGTCCTCCACGGAGCTGGCGAAGATGTTGGCGATCACGGTGACGCCTCGCTCACGGAGGGTGGGCAATTTTTCCTTGCAGAAAAACTCGACTCCGACGTTCGCCAGTCCGATCGCGTTCAGCATGCCCGCAGGCGTCTCGCAGATGCGCTCCGGAGGGTTGCCATAGCGCGGCTCGCGGCTGAGGCCCTTGGTGCAGATGCCGCCCAGGGTCGCGACGTCGTAGAAATCGTCGTACTCGAGTCCGTAGCCGAACGTGCCCGAAGCCGTGAGCACCGGGTTCTTCAGCGTGAGGTTGCCGATCTGGATGCTCTGGTCGGTCATCGGTCACCTCGCTCGACGCGCCGCGGCGCGTGGCTGCCCTCACCCCAGTCGATGCTGCGAGCGTCGATGCACGGACCATCGGTGCAGGCATAGAGGTAGCCACCTCCCACGCGCTTCACCGGACAGCCGAGGCACACCCCGTAGCCACAGGCCATCGGCGTCTCCAGTGAGGCGATGCAGCGGACGTCTCGCGCGGCGCACAGCTCCGAGACGGCTGCCATCATGCGATCCGGGCCGCAGGTGAAGACCTCGACGTCTTCGCTCAGAAGCTCCGGCAAGGCCAGGGTGACGCGGCCCGAGGCACCTCGGGAGCCGTCCTCCGTCGTGATGTAGAGGTCGCTCACGTCGGCGAGCTCCTCGTTGAGCGGCAGGTCGCGGTGCGAGCGCCCGCCGTAGACGGCGATCGGCTTGACCCCTTCGGCGCTCAGCGCGCGCGCCAGGTAGAGCAACGGCGCCACACCGACACCCCCGGCGACCAGCAACGGGCGTTTCCCTGGGGTGATGCTTGGCCAGGTGTTCCCCAGTGGCCCCAGGATCTCGAAGGGCTCGCCTGGGATGGCGCGAGCCATACGGATGGTGCCCTCCCCGAAGACCTTGATCAGGATCGAGGGGCGAGTTCCGCCGCTGAGGTAGCTCATGGGACGAGGGAGCAACGGCGCGTCGCCCCACTCGGCGCCACGCACCATGGCGAACTGTCCGGGCAGCGCCGCCATGCCTTCGGGAACGTCGAAGGTGAGGACGTGGTAGGCGTTGCCCATGCTGTCGCGACGCAAGAGCGGCGCGGTGACTTGGCGCCGCGGGGTGCGGCTCGGGGAGGGGCTCGAGAGGTCGGGCATTGTCGAGGGTCAGGCGCTCAGGTTGATCTCGTCGCGGCCTGGTTGGACTTCACCGGACTCGGGGTCGAGGGTCACCATCATCTCAACGGCGTCTTCGCCTGAGTCCGAGTAGTAGCCGCGCCGCACTCCGATGGCACAAAAGCCGTTCGAGCGATAGAGCCGGATGGCCGCAACGTTCGATCGGCGCACCTCTAGCACGATCAGCCGCGCCCGCATTTGGGCGGCAAAGTCCAGCAGGGTCACCATCAGTGCCTGGCCGACGCCGCGGCGCCGCAGACGCTCTCGGGTGGCGATGTTGATCAGGTGCACCTCGTCGGCGACCGCCCACGCCAGAAGGAACCCAGCGACCTCCTGCGGCGTGTCTCGAGCAACCCACACGTGGGCCACGTCCCGCGTCAGTTCGTCGGGCTCGACGGGTGTGTGTGCCTCTGCTGCGATGTCGAGCACCGCAGGATGGTCTGCGGCTGTCAGACGACTGATCTGCATTGCCGCTCAGGTTCCTCGCGCTCGCTCGAGACTGCAACCGCGTTCTAGCCGTTCGTCTTCAGCGGGCGGGAGGAAGGCTCGACGACGTGCCGCTCGCGACGACCTGGGCGCGCAGCGCGACGACCGGTCCGTGCAACACCAGCCCGAGCTGGCCACCCCGGCGCAGGACAGCGCCGGAGTACGGACCCCGCCGCGCGATGGACGGCGGCACTGCGTGGATGTTCACAGTCTCCACTGGCAGCACGCCGCTCACGGACAGGTACACCGGGGTGAGGCCCGCGATGTCCAGCTCGACCGCCCTGGTGAGCGGTCTCCGGCTGGGCGGCAGCCCGAGGCAGCGCGCCAGGGAGATCGCGCCGATGCGCTCCGAGTTCTTCACCACGCGCCGCGCGTACATCACGGGCAAGCCGAAGCTGTAGTCGTCATGGGTCAGCCACACGGTGTCGATCAGTCCGCTCTCGGCGGGCAACTCGATCAACGCCCGCGCACCTCGAGGCTCTCGGCTCATCAGGTGCAGTGTGCCGCCGAGCTTCGCCAGCAGCGCCTCCGCCATGGGCAGCCCGACACCGCGACCAGCGAAGGCGTCGGCATGTTGCCGTGTGGATACGAATGGCGTCAGCGCTGCGCTGGCCGCGTCCAGTCCTTCGGGGCCGGGCACCAGGGCCTGCAGGCCGGCGACGTCGAGGCCCCGGCCGTCGTCTTCGACGCTGAGCCGGAGCCAGCCTCCGACGCGGCTCGCCTCGAGCCAGAGCTGGCCTCGGCCGTGTTCGGCGAAAGCGTGAGTGATCGCGTTGCGCACCAGCTGCAACGCGGGATCGAGCAGGCGCTCCGCCAGACGCCGGTCGATGGGCAGATCACCGCCCTTCAGCTGGACGCGCACCTGCTTGCCCTGCTGCTCGGCGAGCTCGAGCGCGGCAGATTCCAGCCGCCCGAGCAGCCAGCGTAGGCTGGTACGCCGGAGCTGAGTCAGGTCGCTGCGTGTGCTTGATGTTTCTGTGCGGATACGTTCACTGCTGAGGCGCATGGCTTGGACGCCGCGAGCTGCCCAGCCCGCGGAGGTGCCTAGCCCGCGGGCCACCTGCTCCACGATGCGCAACGCGGCTTCGGGTGCGCCCCAGGGTCGGGGAGGTCCGATCATGCGCAGCGCTTCGTTCAACGACTCGCGCTGCTGGCGCGACTTCGCGCCGAACTGGGTGGCGAGGTCCGCGGCGCGATTGAGGTCGTCGTGGACCTGCTCCAGTCGCTGGAGCCGATCCAGGAGGCTGTCCAAGGCTTGCTCCGGTACCTGCAAGCTGCCCTGCTCTGGCTCCGGTGCAGTCGGCGGTGAGCTCCCGCTCTCTGGCGGCGGGCCATCCATCGTGACCCGAGCGAGGCGAGCCAGGGTCGCCAGCGCGCGCCGCGGGTCGTCGAGTAGCGCGGCCAGGACAGCGCGATGGCGCGCCACCTCCACGAGCAGCTGCCTCTCGCGACCGATCTCGCCGCGCGCTTGCAGGATGTGCTCCTCGAGGCCGTGGCAGTACCAGGTGGTGACGTTGTCGCCCTCTGCGCTGGCCGCACTCTTCAAGCCATGTACGACGCGGTAGACGTCGTTCAAGGCGCTGGGCTCCAGGCGCG